>JASHYW010000412.1 GCA_030042885.1 Streptosporangiaceae bacterium
ACCGGCTGGACGAGACGATCCACGAGATCCGTGATTATGCCTTCGGTTCACTGGACGGCCCGCCGCCAGGAGCAGGACCGCCGAACGGCTCCGCGTGACGCCCTCGGTCACCATCGAGCTGGATTGATCAGGTGGAGCCAGGCGGCCAGCTGGCCCGCATCGGCGGCCTGGCCGAAAATGGCCGACCTCACCCCCTGGTGGTCTTTGGCCTGCTGCCTGAGCACCCGCGGGCTAGGCGGCCGCGACGGCCTGGTGCCGCCGGGGTACGCGAGGTCCGCGCTGGCCGGCGCCCGCCTCGAGCAGCGCGCCTTGTTCGTCGTAGACCGCGGCGCCCGCTGCGCGCAGGGCAGCCTGTCCGGCCCGGTAGTGGTGGCCGCACAGCAGCAGGTCAACCGGCTCCGGGCGGGTCGCCGTGGCCGGCATCACCACCCTGACCACCGGTCTGGCCGGGCAGCAGCAGGCACGCTCGGTGATGCCGATGGCCCGGTCGATCTCGGCCAGCTCGCCGGCGAGCCAGGCCCGGTCGGCCCGGGTCACGGTCCTGGGGTGCCCGAACTTCTGCATGCGACCACGCTCGCACCGCGGTGGACCGCCCGGTAGTGGCGTTGTTCCCGAATGGCTAAGACCATAGGTCTGCCCTCTCGCCCGGACGTGTGTCAGGCGATCCAGGGACGTTAGTCAGCGTCGGCCTCTGCCCGCTCGCGGCGATGCGTCAGAGCCCTCCACCTGCGGCGGAGCGCGCCCGGTCCACCCGGCGGGGCTGTCTCGCCCGTCGCCACGACATCGGCGTTCTCCGCCCGGAGCTGCTCGTACAGCCGCTGCTGCCGCGGGCTGAGCTGGCGGGGGACGTCGATGATCACGTTGAGGTTCAGGCTGCCCCGGCCGCGGCCGGCGTAGCGGGGCAGGCCCCGGCCCTGGATCCGCAGCACGGCCCCGGGCTGGGTTCCGGGCGGCACCGCGACCCGTACCTGCCCGTCCAGGGCCGGGACGGCAGCCGTGGTGCCGAGCACGGCGTCGGGGACGCTCAGGTGCAGGTCGTGCCGCAGGTCCGGGCCGACCCGGGTGAACCGCGGGTCGGCGCGGATGGCGATGGTCACGTATGCATCTCCCGGCGGACCGCCGGGCATCATGCTGGGCGCGCCGCGGCCGGCCAGCCTCAGCTCGGCCCCGTCGGGAATGCCAGGCGGGATGCGGATGGCGACGGTGTCCTCCTGGACGGCCCGCCCGGCGCCCTGGCATCCCGGGCACGGCTCGTCGATGAGCAGCCCCCGGCCCCCGCACGCCGGGCAGGTGGCCACCTGGCGCACCAGCAGCTGGCCGTGGCGGCTGGCCACCGCCCGCTGCCCGGTCCCGCCGCAGTCCGGGCAGGTCCGCGGCACGGTTCCTGCCCGCGATCCGCTGCCCGCGCACTGCGGGCAGGGCCCCGGGCGCCGGATCGTGACCGGGTGCTTCCCGCCGGCCAGCACCTCCTCCAGGGACAGGACCAATTCCGCGCGCAGGTCCTGGCCACGCGGCGGGCCCGCTTCAGGCGGCCCGAACAGCCGCTCGAACAGGCTGCCGAAGCCCGCCGCGGCGGCGCCGAAGACATCCGCCAGGTCGATGCCGGCCCACAGGTCTTCCGCGGTGGCCCCGGCCGGGACTCCCGCGTCGTAGCTGGCCCGCCTGGCCGGGTCGGACAGTATCCCGTATGCCTCGGCGACCTCGCGGAACCGCTGCTCCGCGTCCGGCTCGGTGCTGGTATCGGGGTGATAGCGGCGGGCCAGCGCGCGGAACGCGTTCTTGATGGTCCTGGCGTCCGCGTCCCGCGGCACGCCGAGCACCTCGTACCAGTCACGCGAAGGGGTCACGGCGCACCATCTTCCGCGGGGCCGGCTACCCCGAAGTGCCCGGTGAACCAGCCGGCCGCCAGGTCCGCCACCTGCTCGAGAGCTCCGGGCTCTGAGAACAGGTGGGTCGCCCCGGGAATGACCTCGAGCCTGCTCTCGCACACCAGCTGTGCTTGTGCCTGGCGGTTGAGGCCGAGGACGACCTCATCCGCGCCGCCCACGATCAGCAGGGTGGGTGCCTGGACGAGAGCCAGCCGCCGGCCCGCGAGGTCGGGGCGGCCGCCGCGGGACACGATGGCCGCCACCGGCGGCGGGGAACTGGCCGCTGCCCACAGCGCCGCCGCCGCGCCGGTGCTCGCGCCGAAGTAGCCCACCGGAATGCTGGCGGCGGCGGGCTGGCCGCGCAGCCAGCTGGTGATTCCCTCAAGCCGGGCTGCCAGCAAGGCGATGTTGAACACATACGCCCGGTTGACGGCCTCGTCCGCGGTCAGCAGGTCGGCCAGCAGCGTGCCCAGGCCCGCCCGGTTCAGCTCCGCGGCCACGAACTGGTTGCGGGGGCTGTGCCTGCTGCTGCCGCTGCCGTGGGCGAAGACGACCACCCCCGGGGCCCGGCGCGGGATGACCAGCGACCCGGGCAGCCGCACGCCGCCCAGCTCGACCGCGATCTCTACCGGATCCGCAGCGGCGTCGTCGCAGCCGCCCGCATATGCCGCCGCCTTGTCCAGCAAGGCGGTGACCTCCTCGTCGCTCACCTGAGCGAAATCCTCATACCACTCGCCGACCGCGAAGAACCGGGCTGGAGCGTGCAGGCATATCACCTCGTCGGCGTCACGGCGGAGGGCCGCGGCCGACGCCGCGGAGCCCACCGGGACGGCGAACACCACCCGGCCAGCGCCCCTGGCCCTGGCGACTGCGCAGGCGGCGCGGGCCGTCGACCCGGTCGCGATCCCGTCATCGACCACGATCACCGTGCGGCCGGCCACCGGCACCGCCGGGCGGCCGCCGCGCAGCTCGCTGACCAGGCGGTCCAGCTGGACCCGCTCGGCTGCCTCCACATCCGCGATCTCCCGCGGCCTCAGCCCGGTCTGCCGCACCACCTGGTCGTCGACGACCCGCACGCCGTCCTCGCCGATCGCGCCGAAGCCGTACTCGGGCTGATACGGGACGCCGAGCTTGCGGACCACGATCACATCCAGCGGGGCGTGCAATTCCTGGGCCACCTCGACCGCCACCGGCACGCCTCCGCGCGGCAAGCCGAGCACGACGGCATCGGTGCCGCGCAGGTGGCGCAGCCGCCGGGCCAGGTGCCGCCCCGCGTCCGCCCGATCAACGAACAACATCTCGATCACCCCTCGGTGACCACGCCACCACATCACCAGCTGCGGCACGAGGGCCAGAAGTCACTCACCAGGGCCCGAATCCGGCGCATCCGGCGGGAGGATCAGGTCGAAGTGCCCGTCGGCGGTTCGCGGCCGGGGATGCTCTGATGCCGCCACTCGCCGGCGGCCCCGGTCGGCATGCTGCCGCGCCGCGTCTCCCAGTTCCGTGTGGCGCGCTCCAGCCGCCTCCGGAGCCGGGCCGCCATGTGCTCGATCGCGTCGCGCATCGTCTCACCGTCGGCCTTGGCGCGGACCGCATGACCATCGACATCGACGTTGGCCCGGGCCGCCGCAGGCCGCTCCATGGCGGGGTTCGTGGCCATGGCGAGCGTGATGCGGGCGAACCGGACGGGCCGGCGGGCCCGCCGCAGCAGCAAACGGACCTTCGACGTGGCGAGCACCGTCATCTCGTCTGGCACCGGGCCCTGGGTCTCGATCTGCACCGGCACGGTCTGCATATCCTGCATAAGCTGATCCTCCCGTCTGTTCAGGCGCCCGGACACGGCCAGCCGCGGCAGCGGCGCCACGCCGGGTGCTCTGCTCTCACTGCTGGGCTACGGGGAAGCGCAGCCTGGCTGCCATCCGGCCATCGCCGATCACGCAGACGTGGCCGCCGCCCTGGAGGGTCCTGGTCACCATCTCCTCGATGAGGTCGGGGACCGGCAGCGCCGCGGCCCGCCCGTCCGGGCAGCCGTCAGCGTCGGCTCCGAGAGCGCGGCACCTGCCGCATTCGAAGCCGGTGACAACCTCCTCATCCGGAACGATGAGGGTTTCCGCTGCGGCGGCGTTGACCGCCGCCAGGCAGGCAGGCAGGCCGACGGCCACCGGCCCGCCGGGCGGAGCGCCCGAGATCTCATCCGCCAGGCGCCGGGCACGCCGCTCGACCCAGCTGGCGGCCAGGGGCGCGGCCACCTCGCGCACCCGGGCCGGGGTCAGCGTGTGAGTATCGGCGGCGAAACTGCCCGCGAAGGCCTCGCGCGCGGATGGCGGCAGGAGGGCGAACAGCTGCCGGATGCCGTCCTGGTGGCCGCCGATGACCAGCGGTTCCGGCTCCCCGCGGCGCATGTCCTGCTCGAGCAGGGCGGCCGTGTCACGGTAATGACGGCGGGAGAGTTCGATGACCCGCTGCTGGACGCGATAGGTCTCCAGGCCGTACCAGCCGCCGAAACCCGAGCCGCGCACGCCCGCGGCGACGGGGGCCGATGTCGTCCTGATCTCGTCGCCCGTGATGGAGAACAGCCACGCGTGCTGCCTGTCCACCACGGCGACGCGGTAGGCGGGGCATCGCTGCAGGGCGACCAGGAGCGGCCGGATGCAGGGCCTGGTTCCCAGCACCGCCCGCTCCGGCAGGCAGCACGGCAGCGGGAAAGCCTCGAACAGGCCGGCATCGGCGCAGGCGAACACGGCCACGGTACGGCCGAGCCAGTCCCGGCTGCCGGTCTCCAGCGTCCGCCGCACCGAGCTGCGGTCCTCCTCCGTGACATGCCCGGTCACGCCGACGGCGCCCTCGGCCACCGCGATGAGCTCGTTCGCGCGGATGGGCAGGCCGCGTAGCTCAGCAGGGTCCAGCGGAACCGTCAGGAACAGGGACAGCACGGCCTGGCGCGTGGCGTGCATGGTAGCGAGTTTCCCGACTTCCGCGCGGGTGATCACGGCGCACCGCTATTCGGTGCCCGGTGCCGGATGGTGCTCGACCTCGGTACCGGAGGAGGGGAAGAACAGGCTCTCGTGGCCGTCTCGCCAGCGGACCAGGTACGGCGGCGCCCCGTTCGCCCCGTCGACCTGGATGATCTCGCCGTGGCGGTCCTCGTCGCCCTGATGGCGCCCCTTGACCGTGAGCCGGTCTCCGATCTTCGCTTGCATGACTCACCTCCGCGTGGCGTGTCACACACCTCTCGTATGTATCATCGAGTGCCCTGGCCGCCGGAACTAGGGCCGAAGGTCGGATCACCGCCCCCCATCCGGCGGGGTCCTTGGTCCCGGGCAACCGGTGGCGCTGGCGCGCCGTGGTATGTGCATCACTGGCGCGCGGGCTCGCTTCCGGAGGGGCCCGGCACCGTTACGGCTATGCCCAGCAGGCCGGCGCGCCGCTTGCGCTCGCCCAGGGCCCAGAACACCAGCCCGAGCGCGATCATGACGGCCAGCGAGCCCAGCGTCACCGACTCGAAGAACACCCGGGACACGCCCCAGCTGGACTGGATCGAGTAGGACTGGCCGAACACCGCGTTGATCGCTCCCGGCCACACCAGGGTGATCACGGTGACGACGACGAAGGCCTCGGTGATGATCACCGCGAGCCATGCGCCCGCCTGCCCGCCGGGCACCCGGTACGGCCGTTCGGCGTCCGGGTACTTGCGGCGCAGGATGAGCAGTGCCGGGAAGATGAAGAAGTAAGCCAGCACCGTGGTGGAGATCGCCAGGGCCAGCATCACCACGAAGAAGCTCTCCAGGGTGCCCTTGGACAGGACGAAAACCAGGACGCACATGACCGACCCGATCACCCCGGAGGTAAGGTTCACCGCGATCGGCGTGCCGAAGCTGGCGAACCGCCCCATCCAGGCCGGGGCCGCGCCGTCCAGCGCCGCGATGGCCTGCGTGCGGTCGGCGCCCTCCAGCCACACCGAGCCGCTGCCCACCAGCGTCAGGATCACCAGAACCGCGAAGAACACGTCCAGCGCCCGCGAATGCAGCACCCCGGCCACGGCGCTGTAGGCGTCGGTGAAGCCGCTCACCGCGGACAGCCCCGATTTCGGGATCACCAGCACGATGCCCAGGATCACCAGGCCGTACAGCACGGCCCCGATGGCGCCGGAGCCGGCGATCATGACGGGCACGTCCCGTCGCGGGTTGCGCATCTCCTCCGACGCGCCGCTCGACACCTCGAACCCGACCCAGAGGAACACCAGGATCCCGATCGCGGTCAGGAAACCGGTCACCGACGGTTTCAGGTCGGCGGCCGTCGAGGCCCCGGCCGGGCGGCCGTGCTGGACCAGGAACGCGATGAACAGCACGGTGAACAGGACCACCACCGCGATCTTGACGAAGGTGCCGATGCTGGGGCCCCATTTGCCGATCCGGAACGCGATGATCGCGATCCCCACCGTCACCCAGGTGAACACCAGGCCGACCGCGATCTCCCAGCCGGTGCTCATCGACCTGCGCAGGATGAAGCTGTCCAGGGCGGCGATCGTCGTGGCCGCCAGCGTGCCGCCCACCCAGATCGGGTTCGACAGCCAGTACAAGACCGCGGTCACCGCGCCGGCGGCCCGGCCGAAGGACATGCGCGCCCACTCATACGGGCCGCCCTCCACCGGGAAGGCCGAGCCGAGCTCGGCGATCAGCATCCCGTACGGGATCAGGAAGAGCACCAGTGAGATGGCCAGCCAGGTGACAGCCTGCGCGCCCGCCTGCGATGCGGCGGCGACACTGTCCAGGCCGACAATCGCGCACGCGGTGAACAGCACCAGGTCAAACCGGCGCAGCACCTTACGGAGCTTGGACTTCTGCTGGGCAACCAGCGTTCCCTCGACCGCACCAATGGAGTCTGAGGCAGCCATCTGGGCCTCCTTCCAGCCCACGTGGCTGGCTTACGCCAGGCCAGGCACTTCCGACCGGATAGCTCAGTACACCGCCCACCCGGCCCTGCCGGTAGGGCCGTTTGCCCCCTGCCGACGTGACGACCGGACATGCCGCAAGGCCCGCGCGGGTCACCACATCGGCCGGGCGGGGTTGCCACCCCAGCGTGCGTGAGGTGGCACCTTTTCGCCCTTCATCAAGAAGGAGTCGGGCCGGAGCTGTGCGTCCTGGCCCATGGTGACGCCGTAGTGGACAAGGGCTTCGGTGCCAAGAGTGCAGCCATCCTCCAGGACGGTGTAGTCGGCCTTGAAGATGCCGTCCTCCATCGAGTGGCACTGGATGACGGAGCCGGTGTTGAGCGTACAGTGGTCGCCGATCGTCACCAGCGTCCTCTCGGGGATGGCGCAGCCGTCGTCGAAGACCCGCCGGCCGATCCGGACGCCGAGCAGGCGCCAGACCGGGCTCTTGAACGGGGTGCCGTTGAACATGCCGACGAGGGGCGTCAGCAGTTTCCAGTAGCGCTCGTGCCACCAGAAGTACGGATCGTAGATGGAGCAGTACCGCGGCCGCAGAGATCCGAATCGCATCAGGGCCCGCTCGACCGTGATGAAGTACGCGAAGCTGAACAGCAGCATCGCGACAATGAGCCCGGCGATCACGAGGACCCTGTTGTCACGGTAAAACTCCCACGCCGCCATGGCGAACAGGGTGATGACGAAGACGTCTACCCAGCGCACGGCCAGGAACAGCCCCATCGTGCCGAGGTTGTGCCGGTTCTTGGCGCGGAGCCGGCGGCGGAACTCCTCCCCGGTCCTGAGATGGTCGAAGCGAGGGTCGCTGGTGACGGACCTGGGGATCTCGAAGCAGGGCGAACCGAGCAGCCCGGTGTTGGCCCGGACCGGCCCGTCCAGCGGGACCATGGCCTTGGTGGCGAGCAGGCAGTT
>JASHYW010000413.1 GCA_030042885.1 Streptosporangiaceae bacterium
TTTCTTGCTAACGCCGCATTCGGGCGCGGCCGGCCCGCTAGATGGCGGATCGTCGCCGGTAGTCATGTCGGCAATCTCCCCGAGGACGCCGTCGAGGCGTTGCGGCGCACCGCCGTGCTCGCAGGGGCGCGACCAAAGTGCGGATCGCTTATACCGGCCACGCTGCACGCAGCGGTCCTGAACGGTTCTTCAGCGTCACTCCTGCTGGGCAAGGTGCCAGCGCACGATGCAGAAGCCGTGCCGCAGCGCGGCGTCGAGGGCGTCTGGGTCGAGACGCCCGTCGGGGCGGCGCGGGATCGAGATGAACCTGGCCGCCCGCGGGTTCTTTTCCGCGATCACGCCGAGCAGTCGCTGCAGTTCGGCGGGATCGGTGACCAGTTCCGGCCGGGCGGGCACGTCGCGGCCGCGCAACCGGATCCGGGTCGGCCGCCCGCCGGCCAGGTTGAGCGTCCAGCGGCCGCCGCCGGGGGTGAGCAGCACGTCGCCGTCGCGCACGTAGCTGACCGGCTGCCGGTAGGTCTTCCCGCTCTTGCGGCCGGTGTGGGAGATGAGCATCAGGTTTCCGCTGAGCGGCGTCGCGAACGGCAGGCTGAGCGCTGCCCGCATGGGCACGTTGACCGCGCGCATGATCCGCGCGCGCCGCCGCATCGCGGCTTGGCTGACTGCCATGATCTGGCTCCTTTTGCTGAGGATGGTCAGACGAGCACGGCGCCGCCGGCGACGTCGATGACCACGCCGGTGATCCAGGCGGCGTCGTCGGAGGCGAGGAACGCGGCGGCGGTGGCGACGTCGTGCGGTGTGCCGAGCCGTTTGAGGGGGTGCGCGTCGGCGAGCGATGCTTGCAGCCCGGCCGGGATCTGGTCCTGGTTGCCCTCGGTGAGGATTGTCTCCGGGGTGATGCAGTTGACGCGGATCCCGAACGGGCCCGCCTGGGCGGCGACGTCCTGTGTCAGCAGCGCGATGCCCGCCTTGGCCGCCGCGTACGGAATGGGGGAGCGAGGGTCCGCGCGGCGCCCCGCGGCTGAGCCGATGGTGATGATCGTGCCCCGGTGACGCTCCTTCATCCCGGGCAGGAAGCTCTTCAGCGTCAGGAACGTGGCCAGCAGGTTGCCGTCGACCGTCGCGCGCCACCCGTCTTCGGGGATCTGCTCGAGCGGCGCGGGCGGGGTGAAGCTGCCGCCCGCGTTGGCGACCAGGATGCTAACCGGGCCCCAGGCGTCCTCGATCTGGCGGCGCACCGACTCGATCTGGCCGAAATCGGTGAGGTCTCCGGTCGCCGCCATGGCCTGGCCGCCGTCGCGGATGATCGCGGCCGCCACGGTGCCGGCGGCGGCCTGGTCGCGGCCGTGCACGGCGACGGCGGCGCCGCGGCGTGCGAACTCGGCGGCGATGCCCGCCCCGATGCCTCGCGTGCTGCCGGTTACCAGGGCGATCTGCCCGTCGAGCGCGCTCATGCCGGCTCTCCCGGGATGGGGGTGAGGATCCGCATGAGGTGGCCGTTCGGGTCGCGGAAGCAGGTGCCGCGGCGGCCGTACCTGCTGGCGTAGACCTGGCCGGGCTGGCGGCAGGCGGGGTCGGCGTAGTAGGTGATGCCCGCCTGCCTGATCCGGCCGAAGGCGGCCTGGGATTCCTCGTCGCTCAGCTGGGACGCGTAGTGGTGCTCGTCGGCGTGGTCGTAGTGGTCGAAGTCCAGGCTGACCCCGTTGGCCAACGTGACAGGAGTGAAGTGCGCCACCGGCGGGCCGGCGGGCAGGCCGGGGATGCCGGCCAGGAACTGCGCTGATGCCTGCGGGTCGTGCGCGGGGACGATGGTGTGGTTCAGTTCGGCGGCCATGGCTGGCTCCTTTTCTGTTAGCGGCCCATGCGGGCGTAGGTGCGGGCGGCGAGCAGGGCGAACACGGCCAGCAGGCCGCCGCTCCACGCCAGCGAGACGAGCACGTCGTGCGCTGCCGGGCCGCCGAGGATCAGCGCCCGTTCGGCGTTGACCAGGGCGTCGATCGGCTGATGGGTGCCGAACGCCTGCAGCCAGCCGGGCATGGCGCTGGCCGGCACGAAGGCGGCGGAGGTGAAGACCAGCAAGAACACCACGGGCACCGCGGCCGCCTGGGCCGCTTCGGGATCGCTGACCCTCAGGCCGAGGGACGCGGAGCCCCAGGAGATTGCGTATCCGAACGCGACCACCAGGCCGAGCGCAGCCAGCAGGGCGCCCGCGCCGTTCGGGCTGCGGAATCCGGCGGCGAAGCCGACACCGGTCATGACCGCGACGACCAGCAGGTTGCGGGCCAGGTCGGCGGCGGTCCGGCCGCCGAGCACGGCGATCCGGGCCATCGGCAGGGTGCGGAGGCGGACCAGGATGCCGGTGCGCAGGTCACCGGACAGCCCGACCGCGGTGCCGACCGCGCCGAAGGCGACCGTCTGCGCGAAGATGCCGGGCATCAGGAAGTCCACGTAGTTCGTGCCGGGAACGTGGATCGCGCCGCCGAACGCGTAGCGGAACAGCAGCACGAAGATCACGGGCTGGATGGCGGCGAACACCAGCGCCTGCGGGGTCCGCAGCTGGGTCAGCAAGTTGCGCCAGGCCACGTCGGCCGTGTCCCAGAACGCGCTGGCCACTGTGGTGGACGCCGCCGCGACGCGGCTGGCCGCGACCTGGCGCGACGCGATTGCGATGGTGCTCATGCTGCTTCGCCTCCACGGGTAAGAGAGAGGAATACGTCGTCCAGGGTGGGTTCGCGCACCGCGACGGACACCGGGTTAGGTGCCCGGCCGTCCAGGGCGCGCAGTACGCCGGTGAGCTCGCCGGAACCGGTAGCGGACCGGACCTGGATGCCGGCGCCGTCGCGCTGCGGCCGGTAGCCTGCCGAAGCCAGCGCCGTATGGGCGGCTTGAGCGGCCTCCTGCCTGCCGAAACCCAGGCGGAAGACCACCGTGCCGAACCGGGCTTTCAGCTCGGCGGGGGTGCCGGTGTCCGCCACCCGCCTGGCCGAGATGATCACCACCTGATCGGCCAGGGCGTCGGCTTCTTCCAGGTACTGCGTGGTCAGCAGCACCGTGGTGCCAGATCTGGCGAGGTCGCGCACCGAGTCCCACAGCGCGAAGCGGCTCTCCGGGTCCAGGCCGGTGGTGGGCTCATCGAGGAACAGCACCGTCGGCCGGTGCAGCAGTGCCGCGGCCACGTCGAGCCACCGCCGCATCCCGCCCGAGTAGCCGCGCACGAGCCGGCCGGCCGCCGCGTTCAGCCCGAAGCTGTCCAGCAACTCCTCGGCGCGGACCCGGGCCTGCCGGCGGCCGACCCGGGACAGCCTCCCGATCAGGGCGAGGTTCTCCCGCCCGGTCAAGTTGGGATCCACGGCCGCGAACTGGCCCGCCAGGCCGATAACGCGGCGTACCCGCGCCGCCTGCCTCACCACGTCCAGCCCGCCGACGCTCGCGCGGCCGGCGTCGGGGCGCAGCGAGGTGGCCAGGATGGACACGGTGGTGGTCTTGCCCGACCCGTTCGGCCCGAGCAGCCCGAGCACAGATCCGGCGGGCACTGTCAGGCTCAGCCCGTCCAGCGCCTGCACCTCGCCGAAGGCCTTCCGCAGGCCGTAGGCCTCAACTGCGGATTCGCTCATCACGCAGGTCCCTTCTCGCGTCGTCGGCGACGGCCCGGCCGCCGCCACTAGAGAAGATTAGATATCTAAGTGTTAGATGTCAATCACTTTGATGTCGATGCTTTGTGGTATGCTGGCTGACGTGCCGGCACCGTTTCCCCTCCCGATCGGGCTCCGCCTGAGCCAGGCGGCCCGCGCCGTAGAGCGCGCATTCGACGAGGCTCTCGGCGAGGCGGGCGGCACCCTGCCGGTCTGGCTGATCCTGCTCAACCTGAAGATCCGCAAGCCCGCCAACCAGCGGGAACTCGCCGAGGCAGTGGGAGTGCGCGAGGCCACGCTGACGCACCACCTGAACGCCATGGACGCCCGCGGGCTGGTCACCCGCACCCGGGACGCCGCCAACCGGCGAGTCCAGGTGATCGTGTTGACCGAAGCGGGCGAGGCGGCGTTCGTGCGCCTGCGGGACACCGCGATCGCCTTCGACGCCAAGCTCCGGGCGGGCCTCGCCGACGCCGACCTGGCGACGCTCAGCACCCTGCTCGGCCACCTGGCCGCCAACGCCGGCGCGGGGGAAGCCTCCCCGCCCTCGGCCGGCCTGGCCGACCGCCGCCCGGAGTAACGCCCAGGCCGCCGGATCCCGGGTACGGGCCGCGGTACCTGCGGCCTGCTCGGCGGGCGGGAAGACGTGCAGCCGGTCGCGCGCGGTGGAGGCGTCCGCGGCGGAAGGCTGGCAGCCGCCCGGAGGCTGCGCGGTCGTGGTCACCAGTCCTCTTCCGCGGCGGGTGCAGGGCCGGGAGCGCGCAGGGGCCGGTAGCCGTCGGAGTCGAGCTTGGCGAGCTCGGCGGCTACCTCGACGGAGTGGGTGCCGTAGAAGTGCACGTTCTCGTGGTGGGTGGGCCAGATTTGAGCCAGCACGGCGTCATCGATGTCCCGCCCGGCGCGCCGGAGGGCGGTGACGGCAACATGGCCTTGTTAGCCCTGACAAGCCTTTATGCAGGCAGCGCAGGGCTAG
>JASHYW010000414.1 GCA_030042885.1 Streptosporangiaceae bacterium
GCCCGGCGCGGGATGTAGGGCTCCGCCACCTGGCCCATCGTGATGGCCGTCTGCACCCGGGTGTCCACGCCCAGCTTCTCCAGCACGTCCTGCAGGGCCAGGCAGTTGATGACGGTGCTGAGCATGCCCATGTAGTCGGCGCGGGCCCGGTCGATCCCCCGTTCGGCCAGGGCCGCGCCGCGGAACATGTTGCCGCCGCCGACCACCGCGGCGACCTGGACTCCGTCCTTCACCGCGGCGATGATCTCAGCGGCCAGGTGGGCCACCACGTCCGGCGAGATGCCCAGGGGCTCGGCGCCCGCGAACAGCCCGCCGGACAGCTTCAGCACCACCCGGCGCCAGCTCGGATGAAGCATCCCTTCAGGCCCGGGCTGCGTCATCAGGCCTGGCCGACCTGGAACCTGGCGAAGCCGGTGACCTTGACCCCGCCGGAGGCCAGGACCTGCCGGACGGTGGTCTTCTGGTCCTTCACGAACGCCTGCTCGAGCAGCACGACGTCCTTGAAGTAGGCGTTCAGCCTGCCGTCCACGATCTTCGGGATAGCTTGCTCCGGCTTGCCTTCCTCGCGGGTGATCTGCTCGGCGATCCGGCGCTCCTTGTCCACCACGTCCGCCGGGACGTCTTCGCGGACAAGGTACAGCGGCCGCGTCGCAGCGATCTGCTGGGCGAGATCCCTGGCCACCTCGGCGTTCGGCTGGTCGAGCTGCACAAGCACGCCGATGGTCGGCGGCAGCGCCGCGTCGGTGCGGTGCAGGTAGCGCTCCACGTAGCCGCCCTCGAACCGCGCGAACCGGCCCAGCTCCAGCTTCTCCTTGAGCGAGGCGCCGGCCTCCTCGATGAGCTGCTCGACGGTGACGCCCGGCCGGGCCTCGGCGGCCAGCAGCGCCAGCCGGTCGAAGACGCCCGCCGGGATTGCGACCCGGGCGATCTCGCCGGCCACCTGCTGGAACAGGTCGGTCTTGGCCACGAAGTCCGTCTCGCAGTTCAGCTCGACGAGCACGCCGACGCTGTGGTCGGCGAGTTCCGCCGTCACCAGGCCGTTGGCCGCCGTGCGGGTGGCCCGCTTGCCCGCGTCCTTGACGCCCTTGACGCGGAGCAGCTCCATCGCGCGCTCGAAGTCGCCCTCGGCCTCCCCGAGCGCGTTCTTGCAGTCCATCATGCCGGCGCCGGTCTGCTCGCGAAGCCGCTTGACGTCAGCGGCTGTGAAATTCGCCATGTCCTCGTCTCTCAGTGTGTCTGCATCGAAGTTCGCGTTGTCCAGATCTACGTCGTGGTCCTTGCCGCCTGCCGCGCACCGACCGCTCGCACGGGCTCAAACGGCCCGTGCTCGCTAGCCGGTTCTGAACAACGCTCATTCGTTCTCGTCGGCTGCGTCAGCGATCTCGTTCTCGGCTGCGTCAGCGATCTTGTTCTCGTCGGCTGCGTCAGCGATGGCCGCCAGGTCGTCGGCCTCGTCGGCCGCGGCGTCGGCGTCGCTGGTGATCGCGGACTCGGCATTGATCTCGGGGGCGGCTTCGGCCACGGCCGCGGCTACCTCGGGCGAGTCGGCGGGTGCCGGGCTGTCGGCCTGCGCGCCCACGAGCAGCTCTCGCTCCCACTCGGCCAGCGGCTCCTCGGCGCCCAGCTGGTCGCCGGACGGCTTCTCGTCGCCGCCGGCCGCGCCGGCCCGCGCGATCAGGCCCTCGGCCACCGCGTCGGCCACCACCCTGGTCAGCAGCGCGACGCTGCGGATCGCGTCGTCGTTGCCGGGGATCGGGTAGTTGACCTCGTCCGGGTCGCAGTTGGTGTCGAGGATGGCCACCACCGGGATGCCGAGCTTGCGCGCCTCGTTGACCGCGATGTGCTCCTTCTTGGTGTCCACCACCCAGATCGCGCTCGGCACGCGCGCCATGTCCCTGATCCCGCCCAGCGTCCGGTCGAGCTTGTCGTGCTCGCGCCGCAGGTGCAGGAGCTCCTTCTTGGTCATGCCCGAGCCGGCCACGTCGTTGAAGTCGACCTCCTCGAGCTCCTTGAGCCGCTGCAGCCGCTTGTAGACGGTGGAGAAGTTGGTCAGCATGCCGCCCAGCCAGCGCTGGTTGACGAACGGCATCCCGACCCGGCGGGCCTGCTCGGCGATGGCCTCCTGGGCCTGCTTCTTGGTCCCGACGTACAGGATGGTCCCGCCGTGCGCGACGGTCTCCTTGACGAACTCGTACGCGCGGTCGATGTAGTCCAGCGACTGCTGGAGGTCGATGATGTAGATGCCGTTGCGTTCGGTGAAGATGTAGCGCTTCATCTTCGGGTTCCAGCGCCTGGTCTGGTGCCCGAAATGGACACCGCTCTCCAGGAGCTGCTTCATGGTGACGACCTGAGCCACTGGCACGGTCCCTTTCCTTCGTGCGCCGCGCGGTGCTCCGCTGCGGCGCTGCCCGGTTGCTTCCTGGTGCCCGTGACCTGACGCGCCTGCGGCCGGCCTGGCGGCCGGCGGACCGAGCGGCGCCGTCCCGCCGGGGAGGGGTCTCATTCCCCCGGCGAGCGTGCGGGCACGCGATTTAGCCGCCGGGCGCGCACCTGTCGCGGCGCGGCTACGGCGACCGCCATCAAGGATACTTGACGTTCCCGCCCGCCGCGCCTTCCCCCGGCACCGCCGGCCCTTCCCGCCGCCTGATAGGTGCAGTACCGTACGTTCGCGAAGATCTTCATCCCTAACGGACCGTGGTATCGCCTAACGGACCGTGGTATCGCGCCCTGCTACCTCAGCCCGGCTCCGGTCGGTATCGACCTGTCTAATGGTCCTATCAATACTAGTACCATGCTCTCCCGGGCGAGCAGGATGGGCCGCGTTGTGCGCGATGGACTTCACCCATTCCGCGCCCACGTATATAACTTGCCGTCCGGTGTTCTATCAGTGCGCTGTTTCCTCACCAGTACCAACGAAGCAGTACATCTCTGGGAGGATTCGGGCTTGTGGGAGGATCCGGGGGACGGGAATGCACCAGATCCTCCCGGGAACCCGGATCCTCCCACGTAAGTCCTGGGTTGGAGTTACCACGGCACGCACCAGCATCAGGACACGCACCCGCATCACCGTGCGGTCGGCTCGAAGGCACGAGCGGAACATAACCGTGGCACTCAGGCCAATGGACCCTCCGTGGCATTCATCAAACGCTCAATAAGGCCCGGGGGTGGGCCTGGCGGTAGCTGGACTTGAGCCGCTCGATCGACACGTGCGTGTAGATCTGGGTCGTCGCGGGGGAGGCATGGCCGAGGATCTCCTGGACGCTGCGCAGGTCGGCGCCGCCCTCGAGCAAGTGGGTGGCCGCGCTGTGCCGCAGGCCGTGCGGCCCGGTGTCCAGGTCTGTTCCCGCTTCGCGCAGGTGCTGGTGCACGATCCGCCGCGCCGTACGTGGGTCGAGGCGGCCGCCGCGCACGCCGAGGAAGAGGGCGGGGCCGCTGGCCGCGGTGGCCAGCACCGGGCGGCCGGCATCCAGCCAGCGAGTCAACGCACGGAGCGCGGGCACGCCCACCGGGACGGTGCGTTCCTTGTCCCCTTTGCCCCGGACCCGGACGGTCCGGCGGCCAAGGTCGAAGCTGCCCGCACTCAGCCCGCACAGCTCACTCACCCGGATCCCGGTCGCGTAGAGCAGTTCGAGCACCGCGGCGTCGCGCAGGGCGACTGCTGCCTCGGCCGCCGCTTCGGGCGCCGCCTCAACCGCTGCCTCGCGCGCCGCCTCGACTGCTGCCTCGGCCGCTGCCTCGGCCACCGTCTCGGGCGCTGCCTCGACCGCTGCCTCGGGCGCCATCTCGGGCGCTGCCTCGGGCGCCGTCTGGGGCGCCGCGTCCCCCGTCGCGCTCGCTGCATGGTGGGCCGCCGTGCGGGCCGCATCGGCGCGCTGTCCCGCCGCGTCCAGCACGGCCCGGATCTCGTCCTGGCGCAGCACGTGCGGAAGAGCACGCCGGGTCTTCAGCGTCCCCAGCTGCGGCCCGGGATCGGTAGCCAGCCAGCCGCGGCGTCGCGCGAAGGCGGTGAAGGCCCTCGCCGCCGCGCCGCGCCTGGCCAGCGTGGCGCGCGCGGCGCCCGAGGAGTGCTGGCTCGCCAGCCAGCTCCGCAGGTGCGTCAGGCCGAGACCGCCCGGCGCGCGGACCCCGTCGCGGACCGCGTGCTCGAGCAGCGACCCGACGTCGCCGACGTAAGCCCGGACCGTATGCGGCGACAGCGAGCGCTCGGACCTGAGGTAACGCTCGAAGGCGGCGAGCGGCGCGGCCATCGAAGGCGGCAGCGGGCCCACGGCCGCCGCGGAGTCCCTGGCATCCCTCATGGGCCCAGTCTGCACCCGAAGCAGCCCGTGAACCCGGAACAGGCCAGGTGACAGGCGATCGCGAATAATTTCGTATGCCGACACGCCGATCGAACTGAAGTTTGACAAGGTGAAGCCCTTGCGGCAGGGTGATCCGTGCGTTCATGCCCACGCGGCCGCCGACCGCTACGAGGCCACCGAACGCGCCCGCACCAGCGTCTGGAGAGGATCGAGCATGGGTTCCAAGACAG
>JASHYW010000415.1 GCA_030042885.1 Streptosporangiaceae bacterium
CGCTCAACAGCCGTCGGCCCGGTGCACCACGTGGTGCGGCTCGCAGCCGGCCGCGGGCTGGTCGCAGCCGCCCGGGTACTGACACGTCTGGTCCCGCAGCGCCACCAGCCGACGCAGGTGCGCGGGGATCTGGCCGGTCTGCCCGACGTCCAGCGGCAGCGACGGCCCGTCCAGCCCCTGGCCCAGCAGGTTCCGGCGGAGGAACGAGGCGACCCCGCCCGGCCCGGACACGACCTGCAGCACCATGGCCAGGATCTGGTGCTCCAGCAGGGCCAGCGCCTCCGCCGCGCTGCCGCCGGCATCCTGCCCGGCCTGCGGAGCGGTGCTGCCCGCCGGGCCGTCCGGGACGCCGGTGCCGTGCATCGCGTCCGGGCCGTCCGGCGTGTCCGTGCTCCCGGCCCCGGTGCCGTCCAGCGTGCCGGTGCTTCCGGTGCCGTCGGTACGTCCGTGGGCGTGGGACCGAATCCGGTCGTACTGCACGCACAGGCCGATCAGGTCCTGCACCGCGCCGGGATCAACGTCGGCGGTCACCACCGGGATGATCATCGCGTCGCAGGCGACCGCACGGGCGGCGTCGCCGTCCAGCCAGGCACCGCCGTCGCCGGTGGCCACCGACGCGGCGGCGCGGTGTGCGGCCCACCGGGCCCGGTACTGCTCGATCCACTTGTCCTGCAGCACCGAGTCCTGATCCATCTCGCAGAGGTCGGCGAACGAGACGTGCACCAGGGCTTTGACCGGCTGCCCGGCCCGCTGAGGGAGCAGGTCGGAGGCCAGCAGCCGGCGCATCGCCTCCTCAAACGCGTCGTGGTACCGCTGCGGCCGGGTCCGTAGGTCCCCGGCCCCGCACGGGGCGGACAGCGCGTCCAGCACCGCCTGCACCATCGCGGCGCACTCCGGCGTCAGGTCGCCGCGGAGGACTCCGGCGCCGTCGATGGTGGTGTCCAGCGACAGGGCGCGGTCCAGCCGCGGGTCTTCGTCGGGGTCGGGCGGGGCGGTGCGGTAGCGGATCTCCGCGCAGATCGCCGCCAGCTCGCGCAGGCCCGCCCCCGCCCGGGCCGCCGCCACCACGATCTCCTCGGCTTGGCCCCGGTATTCGTCGGGGATCCCGCTGGTCCATTTGGCCAGCTGCAGCGCGACCGACTTGGTGACCGCCTGGCCGCGCAGCCCGGCCAGCAGCGGCTGGTGCCCTTGAGCCAGGGCCTGGACCGCCTTGTGCTCGGCGGCCTGTCCCCGGGTTACCCGGGTGGTGTGCACCAGCCAGGTGCGCGTCGTCCGCTGCCCGTCAAAGACAGATCCGTCCTGGGTATCGAACACGGCCAGCAGCTGGCCGCGCGCCGCGGCCTGCACCGCGTCGGCCTGCTCCATGCCCTGCAGGCACTCGGCCACCGCCTGGGCGGGCATGCCCGCCGCGTTCATGTCGGCCAAGAACCCGGCCGCCGACTCCAGCATCCCCAGCGCCTCAGCGGCGTTCGCCGGGACCATCACGGTGCTCATGCTTGTTCACCTCCCCTCGGACGACGATGACCCGCTGCACATTTGCTCGATGCGGTTTTCCAATCTGACTCTAACAGTCGCCTCTGACATTTTCGGAGCTGGCAAACTGGCATATTCGATTATCATTCCGAGACTGCTACACAGACCCCATGTCACTGACGTGACGCCCGTGGGCGATTCGTTACAGGTTGAAAGCCGAAGTCCTGTAACTGCCAGCGATGGGGTGGCATCCTGACGGCGCCGCTCAATCTCGCCTCAATGGCGCATTAGCACCGCGCTGGCACGCTCTTTCACAGCGGCACCACTGCCGGTTATGGGAGGAGAGCACGATGCACCAGACCATCCAGACCGAGATCATCAAGGCCCACACCGCCGAGCTGCACCGCCAGGCATGCCAGGCTCGGCTGGCGCAGGCCGCCAGGCAGGACCGCCGGGCGCTGCGGCCGCACGGCACGCCCCGCATGCTGGCTGGTCTTCGGCCCTGGCGCGTCGTGCGCCGGCTGACGATCTGAGATCGTCCCGCTGCCGTCGGACGGTCCGGTGACGTTCGTGTCGTGGCTCGGGTAAGGGGCGGCCGAGACCCACGCGGAACTGGACGGTGCGGTCAGCCGGGAGACCGCCAGGCATGCGGTGATCTTGTAGTCGAAGGACGCGGACAGGGGCCCGGCGGCTGGACGCCGCCGGGCCCGGACCGATGAGCGGGGGTCTACTTGTCCGGGACCAGGATCGGGGTGGACCTGGTGAGGGTCTGCTTCTTGAAGTAGGCGGGCTCGGACACCCGCATGTAGATGCCCACCAGTAGCCCGGCCAGCGCCGCGAGGAAGAAGATCAGGTAGGCGCCGCCGATATGCCAGTTCGGGTAGAACGGCAGCCTCAGCGACGTGTAGCTGGAGCCGGTGCCGACATCCCAGTCCTCCCAGAGGGCGTAGCCGCCAGCCCCCCACATGATCAGCCAGCCAAGACCTGGCAGGATGCCGCGCATCCACAGATTGCGCGCGCTGCTGGTCAGCGTCTTGCGGTAGTACCACACGCAGGAGAGGGCGGTGAGCCCGTAATAGAAGGCGATGTACAGGCCGACCCCGGTCACCGCGTCGAGGATCACATAATTGCCGTGCCCCAGGTAGTTCATCGGCACGTAGATGGCGATGGAGATCGCGCCCATTACGATGGTCGACACGGTCGGCGTCAGGTAGCGCGGATGCATCCGGGCGAACGAGTCGGGCAGTGCCTTGTAGGCAGCCATCGACAGGGTGGTGCGAGCGGTCGGCAGGATCGTCGTCTGGGTGGAGGCGGCGGCCGAGCTGAGCACCATCAGGATGAGCAGCCGACTCAGGAAGGTACCGATACCGCTGGTGCCGAAGATCGAACTGCCGAGCACCGAGAGCACGTCGCCGGAGTTGGCCGAGTTGGTCAGGCCAATCCCTGCGGAGCCGGTCCCGGCGAAGGCCAGCACCGAGAAGATCACGATCGCGTAGGTGATGAGCAGCAGCACGGTGGAGATGATCGCTGCCTGGCCCGGGGTCTTGTTCTTGTCCTTGGTCTCCTCGTTGACCGAGACCGCGGTGTCCCAGCCCCAGTAGATGAACAGCATGAAAATGAGCCCGCCGATGAAGGCCTGGAAGCCGCCGAGGTGCAAGGGGCTGAGCCAGCTCAGGCTGGGATGGACCGACTGCGGCGGGTGGTTCCCGGTGCCGACCCGCACCAGCGCGGTGACCGACAGCGCGAGCAGCATGACGACCTCGATGGACAGCAGCGCCTTCTGGAAGTTCGCGGAGACCTCGATGCCGCGGTAGCAGATGTAGGTCATCGCGATGATCCACAGGATGCCCATCAGCAGCACCCAGCCGCTGGACGGATTCGAGCCGATGCCCTTGGCGCCGACCAGCAGGAACACGTACTGGCCGGCCACCTGGGCCAGGCTGGCCATAACCAGGATGTCGGCGGCCACGATGCCCCAGCCGCCGGCCCAGCCGGTCTTCGGCCCGAAGGCCCTGGCCCCCCAGGTGAACGTGGTCCCGCAGTCCGGGTCGGCCTTGTTCATCTCGCTGTAGCCGATCGAGCAGAACAGCATCGGGATGAACGCCAGCACGGCGACCGCCGGCGCGTGGAAGCCGACGAGGACGACCACGAAGAACAAGGTGGCCGCCAGGCTGTAGGCGGGCGCGGTCGAGGCGACCCCGATGACGATGCTGGAGACCAGGCCGAGCGCGTTGGCCTTCAGGCCCTTGTCCTGTTCTTGTTCCATTGGCTGGATCTGCGAAGCAGTGGCCATTCTCACCCTCCTGCAAGTCAGCCGGCCGCGCCGGATGATCGCCGTGGCGCCGGCCGTTAGCTAGATGCTAGATCGGGATGAGCAGAACGACAGATCGAGCGCCCGGTGCTACGGTTCTAGCATGATTTGGGCGATTTTGGCAACGATTTCAGTTGCCTAACATAGAAAGAACGACTGGTCCCGTTGGTAAGCACCTGCGGCGGGACTAGCATTGGCACCATGCGCATACTCCTGGTAGGCGCGGGCGGGGTTGGCACGGCGCTGGCCCGGATCGCCGCCCGCCGCCCGTTCGCCGAGCTGATCATCGCCGACTACGACCTGGACCGGGCGCAGCGGGCCGCGGCGGCACGCGACGGGTACGAGGCGGTGCGGCTGGACGCCCGGAACGAGCGGGCCGCCGCCGAGCTGCTGACCGAGCGACGCTGCGACGTGCTCATGAACGCCACCGATCCGCGGTTCGTGATGCCGTTGTTCCGCGGCGCGCTGCAGGCCGGCACCCACTACCTGGACATGGCGATGTCGCTGTCCCGGCCCGACCCGGAGGCTCCCTACCGCAGGACCGGGGTCAAGCTGGGCGACGAGCAGTTCGCCCTGGCCCGCGAGTGGGAGGAGTCCGGGAAGCTCGCGCTGGCCGGGATCGGAGTGGAGCCGGGGCTGTCCGACGTGTTCGCCCGGCACGCCGCCGACGAGCTGTTCAGCGAGATCGGCGAGATCGGCGTGCGGGACGGCGCCAACCTGGTGGTGGCCGGGTACGACTTCGCCCCCACGTTCTCCATCTGGACCACGATCGAGGAGTGCCTGAACCCGCCGGTGATCTGGGAACGCGGCCGGGGCTGGTTCACCACCGAGCCGTTCAGCGAGCCCGAGGTGTTCAGCTTCCCGGCCGGCATCGGCCCGGTGGAGTGCGTGAACGTGGAGCACGAGGAGGTGCTGCTGATTCCGCGGTGGATCCAGGCGCAACGGGTCACGTTCAAGTACGGCCTCGGCGCGGAATTCATCGGCGTGCTGCGCACCCTGCACAAGCTCGGCCTGGACTCCACCGACCCGGTGCGAGTGGGCGGCGCGAGCGTGCCGCCGCGCGACGTGGTGGCCGCGTGCCTGCCGGACCCGGCCACGCTCGGGGACAAGATGAGCGGCCTGACCTGCGCGGGCACCTGGGTGACCGGCACCGGCCCGGACGGCGCACCGCGCGAGGTATACCTGTACCACGTGGTCGACAACGCCTGGTCGATGGCCGAGTACGGCTCCCAGGCGGTGGTCTGGCAGACCGCGGTCAACCCGGTCGTCGCGCTGGAGCTCATCGACTCCGGCGCCTGGTCCGGCTCCGGCGTCATGGGCCCCGAGGCGCTGGCGCCGCTGCCGTTCCTCGACCTGCTCACCGAGTACGGCTCGCCGTGGGCCTGCGAGGAGCGCACGCCCGCGGCTCGGTAGCCGTCGCGTGGCGGGACGGGTGAGACGGCAGCGTACGGATGAAAATTTTTTCTGCTGCCTTCCCGGCCCGCCGCCCCGGGCTCATAGCCTCCAGCACCACTAGTCACTTTGTTCCAACGCTGCTGGCGCGGGTGCTGGCCAGGGGCACGCACCACCGTCCGTTCGGCCGAATGCGGACAGGACCACGTGCGGCGGGACACGTTTGGCCCGGCGGGTCTGGTGCTCGGTGCCCGGGCGTCCTAGGTTTGGCGTATCTCCCCAGGTAGGTCGGCGAGGAGGCCGGATGACCAAGGTCAGCATGACTGTCGACGGCGTGCGGTACGACGATGACGTCGAGCCCCGCATGCTGCTCGTTCATTATCTGCGCGAGGTGGCGGGGCGGACAGGCACGCCCGTCGGCTGCGATACCTCCAACTGCGGCGCCTGCACGGTGCTGCTGAACGGGCTGTCCGCGAAGAGCTGCGCGGTGCTCGCGGTGCAGGCGGACGGCGCGGAAATCACCACCATCCAGGGGCTCGCGAACGGCGAATGGCATCCGCTGCAGCGAGCCTTCCACGAAGAGCACGCGCTCCAGTGCGGGTACTGCACGCCCGGCATGATCATAGCCGCGGCCGACCTGCTGCGGGACAACCCCCACCCCACCGAGCAGGAGGTCCGCGAGGGCCTCGAGGGCAACCTGTGCCGCTGCACCGGCTACCAGAACATCGTGCGCGCCGTGCTGCGCGCTGCCTCGGAAGGAGCGTCGTCATGACGGTCACCACCGAGATCGGCAGGCCGCGGGCCCGCAAGGAAGACGCGCGGCTGGTCACCGGGCAGACCAACTGGACCGACAACATCGTCTTGCCCGGGATGGTGCACGTGGCATTCGTGCGCAGCCCGATGGCGCACGCGCGGATCACGTCGGTGGACTTGTCAGCGGCGCGCGCCGCGCCCGGCGTCATCGCGGCGTTCTCCGGCGCCGACTTCGCCGCCGAGCAGGGCAGCCTGCCGTGTGCCTGGCCGGTGACCCCGGACATCGTCATCCCGGCGCACCCGCCGATGGCCACCGGCGAGGTCCGCTACGTGGGCGAGATCGTGGCCTGCGTGGTCGCACGTGACCGGTACGCGGCGGCAGACGCTTTCCAGCTCGTCGACGTCGACTACGAGCCGCTGCCGGCCGTCCTGGACATGGAGGCCGCGCTGGCCGAAGGCTCGCCGAAGGTGCACGAGGCCGGGAACAAGTCCTTCGAGTGGCCCTTCGCCCAGGGCGACGTGGAAGCCGCCTTCCGCGACGCGCCGGTGGTGATCGAGCGGACCTACCGGCAGCAGCGGCTCATCCCGTGCGCGATGGAGCCCCGCGCGGTGGTGTGCGAGCCGGTGGGCGATACGTTCACGCTGTGGTCGGCCACCCAGATCCCGCACGTGCTGCGGTTCCTGCTGGCCGCGGTGCTCGGCATCCCGGAGCAGAATCTGCGGGTGGTGGCGCCGGACGTGGGCGGCGGATTCGGGTCCAAGCTCCAGGCCACGGCCGAGGAGTTCCTGGCCGTGCTGATCGCCCGCAAGATCGGCCGGCCGGTGAAGTGGTGCGAGTCGCGCAGCGAGGGCAACCTGGCCGTCCATCACGGCCGGGACCAGATCCAGCGGATCAAGGTGGCGGCGGACCGGGACGGCAGGCTGCGCGGCCTGTCCGTGGACCTGCTCGCCGACATGGGCGCCTACCTGATGCTGGTCACGCCGGGCATCCCGCTGCTCGGCGCGTTCATGTACAACGCCATCTACAAGATGGACGCCTACTCGTTCACGTGCACGGGCGTGTTCACCACCAAGACGCCCACCGACGCCTACCGGGGCGCGGGACGGCCGGAGGCGACCTTCGCGATCGAGCACGCCATGGACGACCTGGCCGCCGAGCTCGGCATGGACCCGCTGGAGCTGCGGAAGCGGAACTGGATCACGCACGAGGAGTTCCCCTTCACCACAATCGCCGGGCTCACCTACGACAGCGGCAACTACGAGGCCGCCACGGCCAAGGCGGTCGAGCTGTTCGGCTACGACGACCTGCGCAAGGAGCAGGCCGCGCGGCGCGCGTCCGGCGACCCGGTCCAGCTGGGGATCGGCATCTCGACCTTCACCGAGATGTGCGGGCTGGCGCCGTCGCGGGTCCTCGGCTCGCTGGCCTACGGCGCGGGCGGCTGGGAGCACGCCTCGATCCGGATGCTGCCCACCGGCAAGGTGGAGGTGGTCACCGGGTCCAGCGCGCATGGCCAGGGCCACGAGACCGCCTGGAGCCAGATCGTGGCGGACCGGCTGGGGGTGCCGTTCGAGGACGTCCGGGTGCTGCACGGCGACACGCAGGTGGCGGCGAAGGGCATGGACACCTACGGGTCCCGCTCGCTGGCGGTCGGCGGCATCGCCGTGGTCGGCGCGTGCGACAAGGTGATCGAGAAGGCCAAGGTGATCGCGGCCGGCCTGCTCGAGGTCTCGGCCGGCGACCTGGAATGGACACCGGGACGGTGGTCGGTGCGCGGCGACCCGGAACAGGGCAAGACGATCGGCGAGATCGCGCTGGCCACGTTCGCGGCGCACAACCTGCCGGAGGGCGTGGAGCCCTCGCTGGACTCCGAGGCCACCTACGACCCGAACAACTTCTCGTTCCCGCACGGCACGCACCTGTGCGCGGTCGAGGTGGACACCGAGACCGGGCAGGTGAAGATCCGCTCGTACGTGGCGGTGGACGACGTGGGCGTGGTGGTGAACCCGCTCATCGTCGAGGGCCAGGTGCACGGCGGCATCGCCCAGGGCATCGCGCAGGCGCTGTACGAGGAGGCCGCCTATGACGCCGACGGCAACCTGCTGACCACGACGCTGGCGGATTACCTGGTGCCTTCGGCCGCTGACCTGCCCACCTTCGTGACCGAGCGGACGCAGACTCCGTCGACGACCAACCCGCTCGGGGTCAAGGGCGTCGGCGAGGCCGGCACCATCGCCTCCACGCCCGCCGTGGTCGACGCGGTCATCGACGCGCTGCGCCCGCTCGGCGTCACCGACGTGGAGATGCCGTGCACCGCGCAACGGGTCTGGCGGGCCATCAACGAGGCGAAGGGAGGCGCGCGATGATCCCCGCGCAGTTCGACTACGTGCGGCCCTCGTCGCTGGGCGAGGCGGTCGAGGCGCTGTCCGAGGGCGGAGACGACGCCAAGGTCATCGCGGGCGGGCAGAGCCTGCTGCCGCTGCTGCGGCTGCGGCTTGCCTTCCCGACGCTGCTGGTCGACATCGGCGGGCTCGGCGAGCTGGCCGGCGTCCGTGACGCCGGTGACGCGCTGGTGATCGGCGCCCTGACCACGATGTACTCGCTGATCCGCGACCCGCTCACCCGCGAGCACTGCGGGCTGATCGCCGAGGCCGCCGCTACTGTGGCCGATCCCGCCGTCCGGCACCGGGCCACCCTCGGCGGCGCGCTGGCGCACGCCGACCCGGCCGGCGACCACCTGGCCGTGATCACCGCGCTGGACGGCACGCTGATCGCGACCGGGCCCGGCGGGCAGCGGGAGATCGCCCCGGGCGACTACTTCGTGGACTACCTCACCACCGCGCTGGCCCCGGACGAGATCCTGACCGCCATCCGGGTGCCCAAGCTCGGCCCCGGGTGGGGCTTTAAGTACGAGAAGTTCCAGCCGACCGCGCAGGCCTGGGCCATCGTGGGCGTGGCGGCCCTGGCCCGCAGGGCCGACGGCCACGTGGCCGAGGCCCGGATCGGGCTGACCAACATGGGCGCGGTCCCGGTGCGGGCGCGGGCCGCCGAGGCCGCGGCCGCCGGGGCGGAGGCCTCACGCGAGGCGCTGGCCGCCGCCGCGGCGAACGCCGACGAGGGCACCGACCCGCCG
>JASHYW010000052.1 GCA_030042885.1 Streptosporangiaceae bacterium
GGGGGATGCCATGCCGGACGACAGCGCCCGTGCGGCTGACGAAAGACGCAAGCTCCGGGCAAGGTTCCCCCGGTGGGGCATTCTGTTTGATCCCCTGGAAAGCGTGTGGATCGCGGTCCGCGGTAGGCGAACGCTTGTCCCGGCCAGCAGCCCTGAGAAGCTGACCGAGCAGGTGGAGGCGGCGGTACGGGGCGAAGCCGGGCCGGATGAGGGCGACAAGACCCGGACGTGGCGTGCCTTCCGCAAGCATGAGCGTGGGTAGTCTGCGGCAGAGAGGATTGCCACCCCGTGCCAGCTATGACGTGGTTTCGTTCGTCACCGGCCGATGCCCGACGGTGGTCGGCGGTTCCGCCTCGGCGCTGCGCAGTTCATTCCGGAACGGCATTAGAGCAGTCTGACATCGCGTGCCGACAGGTCTTTTGCGCATATTGCCTGCCAGTGAGACAGTGGCTGACTAAAATGAGTGGCCTGCGAGAAAGCCAAGAAGCGGGACTGGCCCTAGGCGTACGTTCGCCGGTGACGGTGCACCGGGGGAGGCGGGATTCCGTGAGCCGTTCACTCCCGCGGCGGTCATGACCTGCCAGCAGCGGCGGGGTTTTCTTTCCGGCGGCTAATCATGGTGATACGCTCTGCCTCTCCCAGACTGTCGGCGCTGGAACCGGCCGGTCAGCGTCTCCTGCTGGCCGCGGTTCGGCTGCCCTGTGGAGCAACGGCGTTCCTCGCGAACCTGAAACGCTGGTCCCGATCAGCTACTGGGCGCGCGGCGGCCCTGTTCGCGGTGATCGCCGGGGCGTACGTGGTGGGCGCGGAGCTGGCGTGGCACCACTTCAGCTCAGGCCTGGCGTTTGGTTATCCCCCATCTGGTGTCGACGTGGCCGCCCTGCTGCTGGTGGCGCGGCGGCGGTGGCCCGTGGTGATCGCCGCGATCGTTGTCTGCGAGACCGGTGTCGACCTGCAGCATCACCTGACGCTCGCGGTGGCGCTGGCATCAGCGCTGGCCAACGCGGTGGAGCCGGTGACCGGCGCGTCGTTCGTCCGCTGGTTCTGCGGAGGACGGCGGCCGGACCTGGGGACCCGCATCGGTCTGGGCTGGTTCGTATTGGGCGCCGCGGTCCTCGGGCCGCTGGCGGGCGGGCTGGTCGGGGCCACTGTGAGCTGGGCGACCAAAGGCGGCTGGTGGCCGGGCCTGGTGCTGCAATGGTGGGCCGGGGACGGAATCGCGGTGCTGGTGATCGGCGGCACGGTGCTGCTGTGGGCGCAGCGGCGGGCACTGGCGTCCTTGCGGTGGCTCGAACTGGTGCTCGTGGTCATGCTCACGGCCGGGCTTTCGGTCGTGGCGTTCCGCCTTAGCGCACCGTCCAGCCTGCTGTTCTTGCCGATCCTGGCGTGGGCGGCGCTCCGGCTGCGTGACCTGGGCGTGGTTCTCACTGGAGCGGCGTTTGCGGCGGTGGCCAACTACATGACGGCGGCCGGATACGGGGAGTTCGCCCACCTTGGGCTGTCGTCCGCTGCTTCGGTGGCCGTCACGCAGGCCTATATCGCCCTGGTGGTCCTGCTCGGCTGGGTGCTGGCTCAGGAAGTCGCGGGCCGGATGTCGGCGGTGCAAGATCGGGACAGCGCACGGCTGGAGCGAGCGATAGCCGAGGCCCGGCGGGAGGCCGCCGAGCTGGGCGCGGTGCTTGCTGATGCCGTTACGGCCAGCTCCGTCGGCGACCAGGTGTCTGCCGCGGTCCGCGCCCGGCTGGACGCCGCGCAGGTGGTGATCAGCGTGCTGGCCGCCGACGGACGCCGGTTCGAGCCGCTCGCGGGTAGTGACGCTGCCGCGCAGGTGGCGGTCATGTCAGCGGAGTGGACGATCGGTTCCGACGCTCCGGGACCCCGCGCGGTCCGGGATCGCACTCCTGTGTACCTCAGCGACCTGAAGGCACCCCACGCGGGGATCGGGTCCATGGCCGCGCTTCCGTTGCTCACCGAGGTCGGCGCCCTTGGCTATCTCGGCGTGTGGTGGGCAGGGCTGCGTGAGGCGACCGCCGCGGAACGCGAGTATCTGCGGAGCATGGCCGAGACGACGAGCCGTGCCCTGGAGCGGGCCCGGCTCCGGCAGGCCGAGCGGCGCGAGCACGCGCGGGTCGAGACACTTGCCGACCTCACCAGGCTGCTCGCTGCGGCGCTGACCCCCAAGGCGATCGGCGAGGTGGTGGCCGATTGCCTCTGCGCGTCCGCCGGCGGCGCCGACGCGCTATGCCTCGGCGTCGTCAGCCAGGACGGCCGACGGCTGGAGTGGATCACCACGGCCGGCGACGCCGGGGAGGTCCGCGAACAGTTCCCGGACCTGCCGATGGACGTCCCCGCGGCCGAGACCGATGCTGCCCGGACTGGCAGCCCGGTGATCATCCGGACGCCCGCCGAGTATGCACAGCGGTACCCAGGCCCGGATAGCCCGGCGATCCTCGCGCACGGATCGAGCTGGCTGACCTGGCCGCTGTGGGCGGGCACGGCACCCGTCGGCGCGATCGGCCTGATGTGGAGGCATCCCCAGCAGTTCGAGCCGGGGCAGCTCGCCTTCGTCGCCGCCGTCGCCGACCTCGTCGCGCAGGCCCTGGTCCGCGCCCGCGTCTACGCCGATGAGCACGCGATCGCCGCCGTCCTGCAGCGCGCGATCATGCCAGCGGCGGCCGCGGTGATTCCCGGCCTGGAGATCGGGGCCAGCTACCAGCAGGCCGGAACGACCCAGCAGATCGGCGGGGACTGGTACGACGCGATGGCCCTGCCAGGCCAGCGCGCCTACCTGGCCGTCGGCGACGTGGTCGGACACGGCCTGACCGCCGCCGAGGACATGACACAGCTGCGCAACGCCGGGCGTGCCCTGGCCATCGTCGGCTACCAGCCCGCCAGTATCCTTGAGGAACTGGCGCGCGTCACCGACTGGGCGACCAGCGGGAAGTTCGCCACCGTCGCGGCTGCGATCATCGAGCCCGACGTGTCCCTGGTCACCTACGCCACCGCAGGCCACCCGCCGATCCTGATCCGCCGCGCCAAGACCGGGACAGTGGAGATCCCCCCGGCCGCCGAGGGGCCAGCCCTGTGCCTCCCGGGCGACCAAGACTTTCCGCAGTACACCCAGGGCCAGACGGATTTCGACGCCGGCGACATCATGCTCATGTACACCGACGGGCTGATCGAGCGGCGCGGCGAGGACCTCGAGGAAGGCATAGCCCGTGTCGCCGAAATATTGCAGGCATGGCAGCCCGGCGCGCCGCTCGGCAGCCTTTGCGACGAATTGATCGCGTGCCTCGGCGCCGAACCCCAGCTCGACGACATGTGCGTGCTGGCCGTCTCCCGTCTAGGATCGGA
>JASHYW010000053.1 GCA_030042885.1 Streptosporangiaceae bacterium
AGCCGCCGGCCGCGGACCGTGTGGCTGGTAACCGCGGTCGTGCTTGCCGCCTTCTGGGCAGGCCTGATCGGCTTCAGGTTCGGCCCGCTCACCGTGGCCCAGTCGTTCCGCGGCACCCCGCCGTCGATCACCGCCCAGAACGTCCTGGCCGAGTATTTCCCGGCCGGCTCCGGCGAGCCGGTGGACGTGATCGCCAACGCGGCCAGCGCGGGAGCGGTCAGGAACGCGCTCGCCACCACGCCTGGCATCGCCTCGGTCACCCGGCCGGTGACCAAGGACGGCCTGACCTGGCTGGAAGCCACCATGACCGTGCCTCCCGACAGTTCGGCGGCGTACACGCTGGTAGACCACATACGCACCACGGTGCACGCCATCCCCGGCGCGGACGCGAAGGTGGGCGGCGGCACGGCCATCAACGCGGACGTGGAGAGCGCCGCGGCCCATGACCGGAATCTGCTCATCCCGCTGATCCTCGGTGTGGTCTTCCTCATCCTCGGCCTGCTGCTTCGGGCGATCGTGGCGCCGTTCGTGCTCATCGCCACGGTGGTGCTGTCCTTCGGCACCGCGCTCGGCCTGTCCGCGTTGTTCTTCAAGCACGTGTTCGGGTTCGCCGGGGCCGATACCTCGGTGCCGCTGTTCGTCTTCGTGTTCCTGGTCGCCCTCGGCATCGACTACAACATCTTCCTGATGACCCGCATACGCGAGGAGTCGGCCAGGTCCGGCACCCGCCGTGGCGCGCTGACCGGCCTGGCCTCCACCGGTGGCGTGATCACCTCGGCGGGACTGGTGCTGGCCGGGACGTTCGCGGTGCTCGGTACGCTGCCGTTGGTCGAGTTCACCGAGATCGGCTTCGCGGTCGCGCTCGGCGTCCTGCTCGACACGATCATCGTCAGGTCGGTGCTCGTCACCGCGCTGACCTTGGACATCGGCCGCCACATGTGGTGGCCGAGCGCGCTGGCCCACCCGGAAGACAGGTCGGTGACGGACGGCACCTAGAATGTGGGTTCGTGGCGGGTGACCGGGTAACGCGGACGGCAGCGTGGGGGTGCTGAGCCGCCGGGACACCGGGCGGCTGTTCGTCCGCTCGGTCGCCGTCCCCGATCCTGGAGATCTCCTCGGACAGCTGCCCCAGCCGGACGCGGTCGCCTGGGTCCATCATGGCGTCGGCCTGGTCGGCTGGGGCGAGGCCCTCAGGGCCACGCTGCCCGCGGGAGAGGACAGGTTCGCCGCCGGGGAGAAGTGGCTGCCCTCGCTGTTCGACGCCGCCGACGTCGACGACCAGGTCCGGGTGCGCGGCTCGGGTCTGGTCGCGTTCGGCACCTTCACCTTCGACGCGTCGTCGGAAGGGTCGGTGCTGATCGTCCCGAAGGTCCTGCTCGGCCGCGACGGTCACGGCCAGGCCTGGCTCACCACCGTCACCGGGGAGCGCGAACCTGACCTGGCCGCCCTCGGGTGGCCCCCCGCGCCGCAATCCGTGCTGGCGCGGCCCCCGGCCCGCGTGCGCTGGCACGACGGCAGCCTGCCCGGGCCGCAGTGGGAGCAGGCGGTCGCCGAAGCGGTGGCGGCGATCAAGGCGGGCAGCCTGCGCAAGGTGGTACTCGCCCAGGACCTGTTCGCGACGGCCGCGGAACCCGTCGACATCCGGGCCCTGCTGCGCCGGCTGGCCAGCCGCTACCCCGACTGCTTCACCTTCGCTTGCGACGGCATGATGGGCGCCACTCCGGAACTGCTGATCCGGCAGACCGGCCGCCGGGTCAGCGCGCTGGTGCTGGCCGGCACGACGCCGCGCGGCGGCGACCCGGCCGAGGATGAGGCGCTCGGCCGGGAGCTGCTGGCGTCGGCGAAAAATACCGAGGAACACGCCTACGCGGTCGCCTCGATGCGGGAAGCGCTCGAGCCGCTGTGCGACGAGCTCGAAAGCCAGCCGCGGCCGGCCCTGATCAAGCTGCCGAACCTGCAGCACCTGGGCACCTGGGTACGTGGCACGCTGGCTGCGGACGGAACGCCGAGATCAGCGCTGGGCCTGGCCGCGGCGGTTCATCCGACCGCCGCGGTATGCGGCACCCCGACCGGGGTCGCGCTGGAGCTCATCCGCGAGCTGGAGCACATGGACAGGGAACGTTACGCCGGGCCCGTCGGCTGGGTGGACGCCGACGGCAACGGCGAATGGGGTATCGCGCTGCGCTGCGCCCAGCTCTCCGGCCGCACTGCCCGGCTGTTCGCCGGCTGCGGCATCGTCGCGGGCTCGGATCCGGCCGCCGAGCTGGCCGAGGCCCAGGTCAAGTTCCGCCCCATGCGCGGCGCCCTGGAAGGCTAGGGCCCGTGAGCGTTATCCAAAACCGGCTAGCGAACACGGGCCTTCCGAGCCCGTGTGAGCGGTCGGTGCAGGTGGCAGCGCGAGCAACCGTCACGGGTTGTTTTGAATAACGCGAACTTTGAGTAACGCACCGTAGCGGGCAACTTTTGTATCCGAACGGGCCGGGGTGCGTGCGCCCTACCTCGCCGGGAGCGTGCCGACGTAGCTGCGGGCCCGGGCGATCCAGCGTTCCAGCTCCTGGTCGGTAAGCCCGCCGGTGGCCACCAGGACCCAGCCGCGCATCGGGCGGCCGGTCATGTCGAAGGGCCGCACCCCCGGCTCGGCCAGCGCGGCCTCCATGGTCTCCGGGTCGATCCTGGCGATGAGGTCATTCCCGTGGACGCCCACGGTCATGTTGCCCGCGGTGAGGAAGGCCAGGCCGCCGAACATCTTCTTCTCGCTCAGCCCCGGCGCGTCCGTCATCTGGTCACGGATCCGCTGGGCCAGCGCATCATCGTAGGCCATAGCCGGATGTTATCCCTTCGGGGATTAGGTAACTCTTAATCCGCGGTCGCCGCGCCGGCGACCAGGACCTACAGTCAGTAACAGGCACGTGTGCCCGGCCGGCTCGACAGAAGGGTGCCAGCAGATGGGCGGCGACAGCGAAGAGGTCCTCGGCGTGCTCCGCGAGGTGTGGAGCGCTCAGGGGCAGAGCGCTGCGGACATCGAGGAAGCCTGCGGCACCACCAAGTCCTGCAAGAAGATGGCCGACGTCGGCTTCGACGGCCTGGCCGAGGAAACCGACGGCGACCTGCAGCTGGCCTGGCGGACGCAGCTGGCGCGCGAGGGAAAGCTGAACCCCGGCGCCGGGAGCGTGCGGGATCTGGTCCTCGGGTCCGAGTGAATGGAGGGCCCGCGGTCCGTCGGTGAGCTGACCGACACTTTGCGCCAGGGCGGCTATCTGGCCGACCGGGGTCTGGCCACCGCACTGTTCGTGGCGCTGTCACTCAACCGCCCTGTCCTGCTCGAAGGCGAGGTCGGGGTGGGCAAGACCGAGGTGGCCAAGGTCATGGCCTCGGTGCTCGGCCGCAAGCTGATCCGGCTGCAGTGCTACGAGGGCATCGACACCAACCAGGCGCTGTACGAGTGGGACTACGCCCGCCAGATGCTGCACATCCGGGCGCTGTCCGAGCACCAGGTCGCCGACTCCGACGCGGTCGACAAGCTATTCGGCCCGAAGTTCCTGCTCGAGCGCCCGCTGCTGGAGGCGGTCCGGGCCGGCGATCAGGCCGTGCTGCTGATCGACGAAATCGACCGGGCCGACGACGAGTTCGAGGCCTTCCTGCTCGAAGTGCTCTCCGATTTCCAGATCAGCATCCCCGAGATCGGCACGGTCAAGGCGGAAAGCCCGCCGCTGGTCGTGCTCACCTCCAACCGCACCCGCGAGCTGCACGACGCGCTCAAGCGGCGCTGCCTGTACCACTGGATCGGCTACCCAGCCGCCGAACGTGAGGTGGAGATCGTGCTCATCCGTGAACCGGGCGTCCCGGCGATGCTGGCCCGCAAGGTGGTCGCCGCCGTGCAGCGGCTCCGCGAGCTCGACCTGGCCAAGCCGCCGGGCGTGGCGGAGACCATCGACTGGGCCCGCACGCTGGCCTTCCTCGGCGAGTCCGATCTGGACGCCGGCAATGCGCAGGACACGCTCGGTGCCGTGGTCAAGGACCGGGACGACCTGGAGGTCGTCCGGGACAACCTGGAGGAGATCACCTCAGGTGCCTCCTGAGGAGTTCACCGGCCTGCTGGTGCGTTTCGCGGGCGAGCTGCGCGCGGCCGGGGTCGCCGTGGGCTCCGGGGACGTCCTGGTCTACTGCTCGGCCCTGAGCACGCTGGACCCGTCGGACCTGGTGGACCTGTACTGGGCGGGGCGGGCCACGCTGGTGAACCGGCACGACGACATCGCCCTGTACGACGAGGTGTTCCGCCGGTTCTTCCTCGGTGCCGAGGGCCCGGCCGAGGACCTGATGCTGATGCTGAGAGCCTCGGGGGCGGCGCAGGGCGCCCTGGCCATCCCGTCCACCGAGCCAGGCGAGGCGGACCCGGAGGATGACGCCGTGCTGGGCTGGATGGCCTCCGACGTTGAGGCGCTCAAGCACAAGTCGTTCGCGGCCTGCACCCCGGACGAGCTGGCCGCGCTGCGCCGGATCATGGCCAGGATGAGGCTGACCCCGCCGCGCCGCCGGACCAGGAGGACCGCTCCCGCCCGGTCAGGAATCCGCCCCGACCCCCGCCGTACGGTCAGGGAATCCATGCGCATGCACGGTGAGCCGGCCCGGCTGTACTGGCGGCGGCGGAAAGTCCGGCTGCGCCCGCTGGTCCTCATCTTGGACATATCGGGCTCGATGGCCGACTACTCCCGCAGCCTGCTGCAATTCGCGCACTCGGCGAAAAGATCGGCAGGCCGGGTCGAGGTCTTCTGCTTCGGCACCCGGCTGACCCGGGTGACCGGGGCCATGGAGTGCCGGCGCCCAGACGAGGCCCTGGAGCGGGCCGCACGGGTGGCGTTCGACTGGGACGGCGGGACCAGGATCGGCGACAGCCTGGACGCCTTCGTGCGCGGCTGGGCCCGCCGCGGGCTGTGCCGGGGCAGCATCGTGGTCGTCTGCTCCGACGGCCTGGACCGCGGCGATCCCGCCGTGCTCGCCTCCGCCATGGAGCGGCTGTCCCGGCTGAGCCACCGGCTGGTCTGGCTGAACCCGCACAAGGGCGACGACCCGGGATTCCGGCCGAGCACGCTGGGCATGATGATCGCCGCCCCGCACATCGACCTGCTGCTGTCCGGCCACGACCTGGCCAGCCTGGAGAAACTCGCTACGCTGCTGCCAGGGCTTAACTAGGCAGGGAGCGCGCCGGTGAGGTGGAGCGTGGGGCTCGAGGCCGAAGGCGAGGACGTGCTGACCCGGGAACAGGTGGTTGAGCTGGCCGACGCGGTCGCGGCGACGGGTGGCATCGCGACCGGGATCGGTACCACCCGGTACGGCGCGCAGTTGATCGTGGAAGCCACCAGCCGTGAGGAGGCCATCGAGAAGGCGACCGAGGAGTTCTGGCGGGCCGTCCGGAAGGCCCGCTTGCGGCCCGGCCCGCTGGTACGGGCCGAGGCCATCGGCGAGGACGAGGACACGGCCGGATGATCAGGCTCGGGTCGCTGGCCGGCTACCCGTTCGAGGGACCACGGCTGCTGGCCGGCTGGACGCCGCCAGCCACGGCGGCCGTGTACGCGATCGCGTACAGGCCGGAACCCGACGCCAAGCCAGACCGGTACGCGGTCATCTACGTGGGCCATGCCGACGACCTGGCGGCCGAGCGGTTCCCGTTCCAGCACCCACGTGCAAGCTGCTGGGTCAGGCGCGCGGGGTCGAAGTGGAAGGTCTACGTCTGCACCTACGAGGTCCCGGGCGGCAGCCGGGCGCACCGGGAGCAGATCGCCAGGGAGCTGACCGCGATCTACCGGCCGCGGTGCAACGACCAGCAGTACGATCAGGCCTGGAAGGACCAGTGGATCGGCGAGACCACCGCGTCCGCACCCGGGCTGGCCAAAGACCCGGTTCGCCCTGAGACGCCGCCCGGCTAGGTCAGGACCCGGAGCGGAAGCCGACCGCTTCGAGCAGGCGCGAGCGGCGGGTCCCGGAGGCCGGCCGCGCCGGCTCGGGGACCGCGGGCGGCTCGGGCCTGGGGGTGACGCCGGCCACGATGTCCTCGGCCATCCCGTACAGCAAGGGCAGCGCGCCGGCCACCACGCCGCCGGTCTCGTTGATGTGCTCCACCCCCGGCCGGATGAGCTTGGCGTGGCCCACGATGTCCTGGACAGTGTCCGCGCACTCCTCCAGGTTTCCGGCGATGCGGGCGAGCAGGGTGCCGACCCAGAACAGGTAGAATGCCAGGCCCGCGATCAGCAGCACGATATCGATGACGGTGAAGACGACGAGGCCTGTCATGATTTCACCTTCCCGAGCACGCGGCCTAGGAACAGGTGGTGCTGCAGGCCCTCGGCCAGGACCGCCTCCACGCCGTCGGCGACCTGCGGGATCAGCACGGTGTCGGCGGTGTTGGCCGCCGCCGCCTTGAGCGTGTCCCTGACGGCG
>JASHYW010000416.1 GCA_030042885.1 Streptosporangiaceae bacterium
GCCGCCGTCCCGATGCGCGCCAGCCCGGCGGCGAACATCGGGTTGCCGCACAGCGCGCCGCCCGAGGGGTTGACGGCCACGCCTTCGCCGAGCCCCAGTGCCTCGCGCAGCATGATCTCCTGGTGGCTGAACGGCGCGTGCAGCTCAGCCACCTCGACCGCGCGGCCCGCGGCCGCGGCTGCCACCTGGGCCGCAGCCGCAGCCGACGGCACCGTCAGCAGGTCCCGTGCGCCCAGCGACCCGGAGTCGATCCGGTGCGCGAACCCGGTGATCCAGGCCGGCCGCGCGCACAGGTCCCGGGCCCGGCGTTCGGACGCGATGATCATCACCGCGGCCCCGTCGCCGACCGGGGCGCAGTCGTGCGCCCGCAGGGGCTCGGCGACATAGGGCCGCCCGAGCAGCTCCTCGGCTTCGATGTCCCCGGACACCTGGGCCTGCGGATTGGATACCGCCGCCGCCCGGCTGCGAGCGGCTACCTCCGCCATGTCCTTCTCGGTCCACAGCCCGGCCTGCAGGCCGAGCCGGGCCTGCAAGGCCGCGATCGAGACCGAGTCCGGCCACAGCGGGGCGACCAGGTACGGATCGAGCTGCAGCGCCAGCACGCGCCGCAGCTGCGTCCCGGACGACTTGCCGAACCCGTAGGCCAGCGCGATCTCCGCCTCGCCGGTGAGGATCTTCACCCAGGCCTCGTACAGCGCCCAGGCGCCGTCCATCTCCACGTGCGATTCCATGGCCGGCGGGACCGCCCCGATCGCGTCGACCGCCTGCACGAACGAGAACGCCCGCCCGGCCAGGTAATCGGAGGACCCCGAACACCAGAACCCGATGTCGGCATTGGTCAGCCCGGTGGCCCGGAACACCTCGGCGAAGATCGGCACCAGCATCTCCACCCCGCTGGTGGTGGCGTCCTGGCGCACCCGGCACGGCGACTGCGCGAAGCCCACGACCGCAGCCTGCGTCATAGATGTCTCGCGTAGGTCTCGTACGGTGCGTCGGGCTCGCCGGTGGGCGCGAAGTGGCTGATGGTCCCGGTCGTCCCCCGCTCCTCCGGCGGCTTCCACACGGCCCTGACCCGCATGCCCATACGCACTTCGCCGGGGTCACAGCCCTGGATGAGGTGCTGGAACGCGATGTCCGCCCCATCCAGCAGCACGGCCGCCGCCACGTAGGGCGGCGTGACTCGCTGGCCCGGATAGCCCACGTTCACCACGCAGAACGTGGTCACGGTGCCGGTATCAGGCAACTCGACCTCCTCGGCCATGGGCACCCCGTCGGCCGGGCACGTTCCCCTCGGCGGTATGTACACCTGGCCGCACACGCCGCACCGCTGTCCGGTCAGCCGGCCCTCGGCTAGCCCGCGCAGGTAGGCGCTCTCCCCCGGCGAGGCCGTGTGCTCATAATGCAGCCGCACGGGCGTCACGATCATCCCGGCCGGCGCTCCGCCCGGCGTGTCCAGCTCGTCCGCGACAGGCGTTCCGTCCGGCTCGCAGGCGGATGCCGCCGCTCCGTCGCATGGCTCGAAGCAGGCGATGTCGCGGATGCTGCCGACCCGGCTCGCGGCCCACCGGGGCCGGACCCGCAGGCCGGTCCGCATGGCGGCGGCCGAACCCGCGTCCACGGCGTGCAGCATCGCGGTGTCCGCGCCGTCCAGCCGGATCAGCGCCCAGGCGAACGGATCGCTCAGCGGCTGGCCCTCCAGCGGCTCCGGCATCCACGACCAGCTGAGGACGGTACCCTCCGGCCCGACCTCGGTCAGCTCCCCGGCCGGCTCCGAGCTCACCGGGTCGTACTCGAACGGCGGCGCGTGCACCCGGCCGTCCGCGCCGCGCACGCCGAGGATGCGCCGGTCCGCCAGCGCGGTCATGAACCGGCCCAGCACGGGCCCGAGCGAACGTGTGTAGTCGAACTCGATGTCCAGCGGAGCCCGCAGCGGATCCGGAGAGGGACGGCCCACGCGCCGATTATAGAACGTGTTCTAATTAGCGGGCAGCGTCCGTTTCGGCGGCCTTGTCGCCTAATAGAACGTGTTCTAGATTAGGCCCCGTGACCGACATGGGCCTGTGGGCCATCGCGGCGGCCGCTCCCGGCCGGACCGCGGTGACCGAGCCGGACGGACGGACCGTCAGCTACGCGGAGCTGGCCGCGCGGGCCGACCGGTACGGACGGGGCCTGCAGGCCCTCGGGCTCCGGCCCGGCGACCGCGTGGCCGGGCTGCTGCCCAATGGCACGGACGCGCTCGCGCTGTTCTTCGCGGCGGTGCAGACCGGGCTGTACGTGGTGCCGCTGAACTGGCACCTGACCGCCGCTGAGGTGGCCTACATCCTGGGCGACAGCGGCGCCGGGGCGTTCGTGGCCCATTCCAGGTTCGCCGGTATCGCGGCGGACGCGGCGCAGGCGGCCGGGATCGGTCCCGGGGCCAGGTTCGCCGCGGGCCAGGTGCCCGGGTTCACGCCGATGACCATGCTCGGCGCGGACAGCTCCGGGCGTCCCGGCCCGCGGACGGCGGGTGCCCCGATGATGTACACCTCGGGCACCTCGGGCCGGCCCAAGGGCGTGCGCCGGCCGCTGACCGGCGAGGACCCGGACAAGGTGCCGGCCGCCTCCATGTGGTTCTTCGGGCTGTTCGGGCTCGCCCCCTTCGACGCTCATGTGCACCTGTGCTGCTCGCCGCTCT
>JASHYW010000417.1 GCA_030042885.1 Streptosporangiaceae bacterium
ACGGCGGGCCAGCCCGACCCCGACCTGGTCATCCGCACCTCCGGTGAGCAGCGGCTGGGCGGCTTCCTGCTCTGGCAGAGCACTCATTCGGAGTTCTATTTCTGCGACGCCTACTGGCCCGCCTTCCGCAAGGTCGACTTCCTCCGCGCCCTCCGCTCCTACGCGGCAAGGAACCGCCGCTACGGCGTCTGAGGCTCGCTCCGCTGGTAAGGATTTTGGGGCGAGCGCGGGGGGTGTCGCCCCGCGGGTGCTTTTTTCACGACACGATGGCGGGTACCTTCAGTAGTGGTGGACGGCGCGGCGCCGTCCCGGGAGGGCCCTCGGATCTCCAGGCTTCGCGCTTTGCGCGCAGGCGAGATGACAGAAGGGCCGGCCCGGCCCTTCGAGGGCCAGGCCCGGCCCGTCCGACACGTCTGTGTCCTGTCGAGGCGCCGGGTTCGGCCCGGCGCCCAAGGGAGTCTGCGTGGTCAAATCTCAAGGTAGCCGTACGTACGTACTCGACACCAGCGTCCTGCTGGCCGATCCGGCCGCCATCACCCGCTTCGATGAGCACAAGGTAGTCCTCCCGGTCGTGGTCATCACCGAGCTGGAAGCCAAGCGGCACCATCCCGAACTCGGCTACTTCGCCCGCCAGGCCCTGCGTCACCTCGACGACCTGCGCGTCGAGCACGGCAGGCTGGACGCGGAACTGCCGGTGGGCATCCTGGGGGGCACGGTCAGGGTCGAGCTGAACCATGCCGACGCCTCCGTGCTGCCCGCCGGGTTCCGGCTCGGGGACAACGACTCGCGCATCCTGTCGGTGGCGCGCAGCCTGGCCGCCGAGGGCGAGGACGTGGTGCTGGTCAGCAAGGACCTGCCGCTGCGGGTCAAGGCCGCCTCGATCGGGCTGGCCGCCCAGGAGTACCGGGCCGAGCTTCCCGTGGACTCGGGCTGGACCGGGATGACCGAACTCGAGCTCAGCAGCGGCGACATCGAGCAGCTCTACGAGACAGGCACCTTGGACTGCGAGACCGCCCGCGAGCTTCCCTGCCATACCGGGCTGGTGTTGAGCTCCCCGAACGGCAGCGCGCTCGGCCGGGTCAGGCCGGACAAGTCCGTCCAGCTGGTGCGGGGCGACCGGGAGGCGTTCGGGCTGCGGGGCAGGAGCGCCGAGCAGCGCGTCGCGCTGGACCTGCTGCTGGACCAGGAGATAGGCATCGTCTCACTCGGCGGCCGGGCCGGAACCGGAAAGTCCGCGCTCGCGCTGTGCGCCGGGCTCGAGGCCGTGATGGAGCGCCGGCAGCACCGGAAGGTCATCGTGTTCCGGCCGCTGTACGCGGTGGGCGGCCAGGAACTCGGGTACCTGCCCGGCTCGGAAGCCGACAAGATGAGCCCCTGGGCCCAGGCCGTCTACGACACCCTCACCGCGGTCACCACGCAGGATGTCATCGACGAGGTCCTGGCCAGGGACATGTTCGAGGTCCTGCCGCTCACCCACATCAGGGGCCGGTCCCTGCACGACGCGTTCGTGATCGTGGACGAGGCGCAGTCCCTGGAACGCGGCGTCCTGCTCACCGTGCTGTCCAGGATCGGGTCCGGATCGCGGGTGGTGCTCACCCACGACATCGCGCAGCGCGACAACCTGCGGGTCGGCAGGCACGACGGGGTGATCGCGGTGATCGAGAAGCTCAAGGGCCATCCGCTGTTCGCGCACGTCACCCTGGTCCGCTCCGAGCGCTCCCAGATTGCCGCCCTGGTCACCGAGATGCTGGAGGACTCCGGCCTGTGAGCGTCATCCGGTACCGGCTAGCGAGCGTGGGCCTTGAGGCCCGTGCGAGCGGCCGGTGGCCCGGAGGGCTTCCGGATGGCGCGAACGTCTGAAGGGGGCACTGTAAACCGCGGCCAACCGGGGCGCAGGCTGCGGTACGGTGGCCAGCGTCATGGAATACCCACCCGTGTCCGTGGTCATGCCGGTCAGGAACGAGGAACGGCACCTCGCCGAGTCCGTGCGGCACGTCCTGGGCCAGGACTACCCGGGCCCGCTTCAGCTCGTGCTCGCGGTCGGGCCGTCCGCCGACCGGACCGAGCAGATCGCCCGTGACCTCGAGGCCGCCGGACCGGGTATCACGGTGGTGGCCAGCCCGACCGGGAAGATCCCGGCGGCCCTCAACCTCGCCGTCCGCGCCGCGCGGCACCAGGTGATCGCCCGGATCGACGGGCACGCGCTGTTCCCGCCCGCCTACCTCAAGACCGCGGTCGAGGTGCTGGCGCGGACCGGCGCCGCCGACGTCGGCGGGGTCATGGCGGCCGAGGGCGACACTGCTTTCCAGCAGGCCGTGGCCTGGGGGATGACCTCCAAGGCCGGGGTCGGCTCGGCCGGCTGGCATACCGGCGGCCAGGCGGGGCCTGCGGACAGCGTCTACCTCGGTGTGTACCGCCGCGAGGCGATCGAGCAGGCCGGCGGGTGGGATGAGGGGATGCTCCGCGCCGAGGACTGGGAGCTGAACTACCGCATCCGGGCCGGGGGCGGCCTGGTCTGGTTCACCCCGGAGCTGCGCGTCATCTACCGGCCCCGGGCCAGCTTCCGCGCGCTCGGCTCCCAGTACTTCCACTACGGCCGCTGGCGGCGGGTGGTGATGCGGGAGCA
>JASHYW010000418.1 GCA_030042885.1 Streptosporangiaceae bacterium
CAGGGCCAGCGTGGGCCGGACAAGATCGGCGGCGCGCTCGAGGTCGTCATCGTCGATGATGGCCAGCGGGCCGCCGACCACGTCGAAGGTCCCGGGCGTGTGACGGGCGCCGGGCCGGGCGAAGCCCTCGGCGAGCGCGGCGGCGTAGAAGTCGTTCATCGCGGGCGAGAAGAAGATGACGTTCCAGCCGTCGGCGATCTCGGCGGCGAGCGCCACGTTCCGCGGTCCCTCCGCGCCGAGGTAGATGGGGATCTCGGTCCGGTACGGATGCAGGATGGAGCGCAGCGGCTTGCCCAGGCCGGTGCCCCCGCTCCCGGCCGGCAGCGGAAGCTGATAGTGCCTGCCGTGGTAGCTGACCGGCTCCTGGCGGGCGATGACCTTGCGGACGATGTCGATGTACTCCCTGGTGCGCTCCAGCGGGCGGGGGTACGGCTGGCCGTACCAGCCCTCGACCACCTGGGGGTTGCTGGTGCCGATCCCGAGCAGCACCCGCCCCTGGGTCAGGTGGTCCATGGTCATCGCGGTCATGGCCAGGGTGACCGGCGGCCGGGCCGACAGCTGGGACACGGCCGTGCCGAGGCGGATCCGCGAGGTACGCGATCCCCACCAGGCCAGGGGCGTCCAGGCGTCACTGCCGTAGGCCTCCGCGGTCCAGATCTGGTCGACTCCGGCCCGTTCGGCCGCGGTGAACAGGTCCGCCGCCCCGGGCGGCGGACCTGCGCCCCAGTAGCCGGCGCTTACGGCGATCCTCATCGCATCATCGCAGCCCGTTCAGCCGGCCCAGGGTCTCGTCCGCCTCGCGGACGAGGCTGGCGATCACGTCGGACACCGGGCGGACCTCGGTGATGCGGCCCACGATCTGCCCGGCCGGCATCGGCACCACGTCCGGCCGCCCGGAGCGCATGAGCCGCTGGTGCGCCTCGCTGACCAGCAGGTTCTGCAACGGCATACCGAGCGGTTCGGGAGCGCCCGGCTGTTCCCAGGCATCCGTCCACCGGTTCTTGAGCAGCCGGGCGGGCTTCCCGCTGTAGATCCTCGACCGGACGGTGTCCGACGAGGTGGCCGCGAGCACCGCCTGGGTGACGGCCGGCGCCGCGGTCAGCTGCGCGTACTCCCGGGTGGCGAGCCAGGCCGAGCCCATCCAGACCCCGGCCGCGCCCAGCGCGAGCGCCGCCGCGATCTGGCGGCCGCAGCCGATCCCGCCCGCGGCGAGCACCGGCACCTTCCCGCCCGGTCCCCCGACCGCGTCGACGACCTCGGGGACCAGCACCATGCTGGCGATCTCGCCGGTATGCCCGCCCGCCTCGTAGCCCTGCGCCACCACGATGTCCACGCCGCTGGCGACCTGCCTGCGCGCGTGCCCGGCCGTCCCGGTCAGCGCCGCGACCAGCATGCCGCGATCGTGTGCGCTGGAGATGACGTCGGGCGGCGGCGGTCCGAGCGCGTTCGCGATCAGCCGCGCAGGATGGGCCAGCGCGACCTCGACGTGCTTGCGCGCGATCGAGTGCAGCCAGCCGAGCACGCCGTCGGCGGCCTGGGCGCCGTCCGGCAGCGGCGGCACCCCGAGCTTCAGCAGCGTCTGCTCGACGAAGTCCTTGTGCGCCTGCGGGATCAGCTGGTCCAGGTCCCGGGCGGCGCCTTCGGCCGGGACCCGGGCCGGCATGACGACGTCGATCCCGTACGGGTGCCCGCCGGTGCTGGAGTCCATCCAGTCCAGGGCCGCGTCCAGATCGGCCGGGTCGTTGAAGCGGACACAGCCGAGCACCCCGAGGCCGCCCGCCCGGCTGACCGCGGCAGCGACGTGCTCGGACGGGCTGAAGCCCACGATGGGATGCTCGATGCCCAGCAGGTCGCACAGGGCCGTCCGCACGGTCAGCCTCCCAGCGAGCTGGCGGGCTGACCGGCCGGGGGATTCAGGGAGCGGTCCAGGTCCGGTGGGCGGCCGGCCGCGTACTGGCGCGCCCAGCGGTAGTCGGCCTTGCCGGACACCGTGCGCCTGATGGCGTCGACCCGCCAGATGCTGCGCGGGACCTTGTACCCGGCGATCTGGCCGCGCACGTGCTCCTGGAGCGCAGCCAGGTCGCCTGCCGCGCCCGGCCGCAACTGCACGAGCACCGCCACGCGCTGGCCGAGCAGCTCATCAGGCACGCCGATGACCAGCGAGTCGAACACGTCGGGATGGGACTTCAGTGCCCCCTCCACCTCCTCGGGGTACACCTTCTCGCCGCCGGTGTTGATGCAGGTGTGGCCCCGGCCGAGCAGGGTGATGGTCCCGTCCTCCTCGACCCGCGCCATGTCCCCGGGGATGGCGTACCGCTTGCCGTCCACCTCGGCGAACATCGCCGTGGTGCGCGCCGGATCCTTGTAGTACCCGAGCGGGACATGCCCGCCCCTGGCCAGCCGGCCGACCTGGCCGGGACCAGCCGGGCGGCCGTCGTCGTCCAGCACGATGACGTCCGGGCCGGCCATGACCGTCGGGCCGCCGCGGTGCGGGTCGCCGGCGCTCACGAAGGCGATCCCGGCGAAGCCGGTCTCGGTGGAGCCGATCGCCTCGGTGATGACGACATCGGGCAGCGCCTTGGCGCAGGCGTCCTTGACCGCCGGGGAGAACAGCGCCGCGCTGGAGGACAGGGCGACCAGCGAGGAGGCGTCGTAACCTCCGGTCAGGTACGCGTCGACCAGGGGCCTGGCCATCGCGTCGCCGATGATGACCAGCACGTTGACCTGGTGCCGCTCGACGGCGCGCCAGATCTCGTGCGCGTCGAAGGCGGGCAGCAGCACGATGGTCTCCCCGGCGAACAGGCCAGCCAGCGCGGCCACCTGCGCGTTGCCGTGGATGAGCGGCGCCGCGCAGAGCTTGACGAACTCACCTGCCTCCAGGCCCTTGCGGGATTGCTCCCACTCGCCGGGCAGCGGGACGCCGGTGATGAAGTCGATGCCGCCGCCGAGCGTGCGCCAGATGTCCTCGTGGCGCCACATCACGCCCTTCGGGTAGCCGGTCGTCCCGCCAGTGTAGATGATGTAGACATCGTCGTTGCTGCGCGGCGGGAAGTCGCGCTCGGGCGAGCCGCCCGCCAGCGCGGCCGCGTAGTCCGTGGCCTGCATGCTGGGCGTCTTCGGGCCGGCGCCGCTGCCATCGTCGATCTCGACCAGGCCGCGCAGTCCGGGTGCGGCCCCGGCCGCCGCGGCGACCAACGGCGCGAGCCGCCGGTCGTACACCAGAGCGGTCAGGTCCGAGTCGGCGAACATGTAGTGCAGCTCGTTCTCGACGTAGCGGTAGTTGATGTTGATGGCGGCGGCGCGGAGCTTGCACGACGCAATCAGCGTCTCCACCGCCTCGATGGAGTTGCGGGCGTAGAGCCCGACGTGGCCGCCGGGCCCGACCCCGAGCCCGGCCAGGTGATGGGCCAGCCGGCTGGTCCGCTCGTCGAGCTCGCGGTAGGTCACCTGCCGGTCGCCGCAGGCCACCGCGGTGCGTCCGGCAAAGGCGTCCGCCGCATGCTCGAATAGGTCGGCGAAGTTCAGGGCCATGGGAACGAAAGTAGAACGTGTTACTGTTCTGGGCAAGCCT
>JASHYW010000054.1 GCA_030042885.1 Streptosporangiaceae bacterium
CCGCCGCCTCCTGCGCGGCGGCGATGTCCTGGAGCGGGAACTTGTGCACGGGCAGGCCGGTGAGGTCACCTGCGGCGAGCGCGACCGTGATGTCGGCGGCCGCCCGGTCCAGCGCAGCCGCCGGGACCCCGTACAGCAGCACGAACCGGAGCGTGACGTTGGCGGTCATGCAGGCCCGGACGGGCAGCACGGGATCGGTCGCCTCCGCCGCGTAGGTTACCACCGTGGTCCCCAGCCGGGCCAGGGCCAGGTCGAGCGCGAGGTTGGCACCGAGCGCCACCTCAATGACCCGGTCGACGGCCGGCGCGAACGCGCGGATCTGCTGGGCCGCGTCGGCGGAGCGGTAGTTCACCACCAGGCCGGCGCCTGCCTTCTCGGCTAGCGCCGCCTTCTCTGGGCTGCTCACGGTGGTGATCACTCGAGCCCCGGCCCGTTTGGCCAATTCAATAGCGAAGTGACCGACAGCTCCTGCACCTCCGGCCACCAGTACGGTCTGGCCGTTCACCGGTCCGTCGCAGAACAGGCAGTAGTGCGCGGTGATGGCCGGCACCCCGAGCGAGGCGCCCAGGTCGAACGAGGCGCCGTCGGGCAGCGGAACGGCCTGGCGCTCGGGCACCACGGTCCACTCGGCGGCGGTCCCCCAGCGCCGCCCGGCCGCCGCGAGCCACAGCCACACCCGCTCACCCACACGCCCCGGGTCGACCCCGGCGCCGACCGCCTCGATGATGCCCGCGCCGTCGTGGTGCGGCACCTGGAAGCCGTCGATGGGGCGCGGCGTCAGCCCGGAGCGGGCCTTGTAGTCGGTGGGGTTGACTCCCGAGGCGCGCACGCGCACCAGGACCTCGCCCGGCCCCGGCTGCGGCCGGTCGATCTCCTCAACCTGCAGCACTTCGGCCGCCGACCCGGTGCGCGTGTACAAGGCTGCTTTCATGGATGCAGACTAGCGCCCTTGAATACCTTGTCCACGGCGTTGCGCGGGCCGTGCAGCGCGAGTCCGGCGAACCGCAGCTCATCGGCGGGGACCACCTCACCCGGTGGTTCCGGCGGTACTACGGGATCACCCCGGGCGTCTACCGCGGCGCGGTGCACCCGCAGGCCGGGAGCTGGCCACAGCCAGCAGGCACTGGAACATCGACAGGCCCGGCCCCGGTAACCCCAGATAGCCCGTCACGCAGCAGGGTCACAGCGAATCCCCAGCTCACCTGATGGCTTCTGCACAACTTTCAGGAGCATGCGTCTGGTACTGTCACACTTTGTCCATCACAATTGAGTATCGAACTTGGCGCCAAAGCCACAGAGTTCGTTATATAGCGAGGCGGGTGACCGGAGCAGGTGCGGTTGCGAGCGGGGCGGCTGGGCGGGCAGGGTTCGGCCGCCCGCGACGAGGAGCAGCAGCCAGCAGGCCATAGCGGCCCGCGTCAGCGGGTCCGTTTGCTCTCCCGGCCTTCGGCCCGGATCGTGCTCATCGGCGCGCTGGCCATCGGCGTCGTGGTCACGGTGACCCCGGCCGACAGCGCGGCCGGCGACATTGCATCCGGTCTGGCCCGGGTGGTCGGGCACTTGACGTCGCCCTCGCAGAACGGGCAGGACTTCACGGGCACCCCGGCGGTCGGGGCGCTGTTCACCACGGCCCAGGGCAAGCTCAGCCAGCATTTCTGCACCGCGAGCGTGGTCAACAGCCCGCACGGCGACCTGGTCATCACCGCCGCGCACTGCGTGAGCGGCGGCGTGGCCGGCCTCGTGTTCGTGCCGGGCTATCACAACGGCGCGGCTCCGTACGGGATCTGGACCGTGACCAAGATCTACGCGGACGCGGCATGGACCTCCTCCGCCGACCCCGACCACGACGTCGCCTTCCTGCGCGTCACCCAGCCCGGCTCGATCGTCCCCATCGAGGACGTGACCGGAGCCGAACAGCTCGAGACCGGCACCCCCGCCCGCCAGCTGGTGGAGGTCATCGGCTATCCGATCGCCACCGATGTGCCGATCGTCTGCCGGAACTGGACCAGGGAGCCCATGGCGGACCAGCTCGAGTTCGACTGCGGCGGCTATACCGACGGGACTAGCGGTGGGCCCTTCCTGGCCGACGTTGACCCGTTGACCGGGCAGGGAACGGTCATCGGGGTCATCGGCGGGTATGAGCAGGGCGGCGATACCCCGCAGATCTCCTATTCGGCCATGTTCGGCACGGACGTGGCGGCCCTGTACCAGACGGCGGTGGCCGGCGGCTGACCCCGGCCAGCAGGGCCTTGGGTACCTTCGGTGTCCTAGTACTTTTCTGGGGCGGACGACGGGACGATCTGGTCGATCTCGGCCAGCTGGTCCGCCGACGGGATCCACTCCGCCGCGGCCGCGTTCGCCTTGACCTGCTCGGGGGTCATCGCCCCGGCGGTCACCGACGAGCAGCCCGGCTGGGCCGCCAGCGCGCCGATCGCGACCTCCAGGAGCGTGGCGCCCTGACGCTCGGCCCATCCGATCAGCGCCTCGACCTTGGCTAGTTTCTCTTCGGTAACGTAGGCCGGGCGGCTGGCCAGCCTGGTCCCGGCCGGGACCGGCTGGCCGCGCCGGATCTTCCCGGTCAGCAGCCCGTTGGCCAGCGGGAAGTAGGGCAGCACGCCGAGCCCGAAGCGCCTGGCCGCGGGCACAACCTCCGCCTCGGCCGCGCGCTCCAGCAGCGACCAGTGATTCTGGGCGGAGATGAACGGGGTGCGACCGCCGGCCGCCGCGACGTGTGCGGCGTCGGCGATCTGCCAGCCGGAGAAGTTGGAGTGGCCGATGTACCTGACCTTGCCCTCGGCGACCAGTTCGTGCAGCGCCGCGATGGTCTCCTCGACCGGGGTCACCGGATCCGGCGTGTGCAGCTGGTACAGGTCGATGTGGTCGGTGCGCAGCCGCCGCAGCGACTCGGCCACGGCCCGCCGGATGTAGGCCCGGCCGCCCTTGGCGCCCGCCGCCGGCCCGTAACCCATGTCCGCGCGCTGGTGGCCGAACTTCGTGGCCAGCACGATCTGGTCCCTGCGCCGGCCGAGGATCTCGCCGAGGGCGCTCTCGGATCCTCCCCCTCCGCCGTAGGTGTCCGAGGTGTCGAACAGGGTGATGCCGGCGTCGATGGCCGCGTCCACCACCGCTCGGGCCCCCTCGGTATCGAGGCGGCTGCCGAAGTTGTTGCAGCCAAGCCCCACCACCGACACCAGCAGTCCCGATTTGCCCAGCGGCACGTAGCGCATGCACTCATCTTATGGAGATCTCGGGCCGGGACCGGGCGGCGGAATCGTTCGGCAGAATGGGCTCATGACCGTGGTACCGCATCCCTTTGGGTCCGGACCCGGGGTGATCACGCCGGACGGCTGCCGCCTCGTAATCGAAGCCACCTACCCGCTCTGACATCCGGCTAGCAGTATCGGCCGCTCCCCGGTCCTGAGGGGTCCGTATCGGCGCACTAATGCGCCGGGATTACCCGGCGGTTTGCCAGTGCAGTGGCACGGTCGCCCGGACCCGGCTGGAAACGCCCGTGATGATCACCTCCAATGAGGTGGCCGCCGGGTGCAGCGGCGGGGTCAGGTGCGCCTGGATCTGCGCGGCCCCGTTGCCGCCATCACCCCAGCGCATCTTGTCCGCTATGTGCCAGCGACCAGTGCTGTCGCGTGCCTGCCACGATGCTGGAGGATCGGGCGGGCTGTCATCGAGTCGTTCGCCGAACGCCAGCCAGCCCCAGCCGGATGGCTGCCAGCCGCTGGCCAGCACGTGCAGGGTTGCCCCATCACGCCATGACCGCAGCCCAGCCAGGGCAAACCTAGCGCCATCGACCTCGGGCAGGGTAACCACGAACGGGGCGACGGCTTGGGGGCCGTCGCAGGCCCCGCGTGCGGCCAGGATGCTGGCCCACGCCTCGGGAAGAGATGCGTGGCCCGCGCCGGGCACTCCCAGGTCGAGCCCCAGAGCCGCGGCCAGGGCCGCCAGCCGGGCCAGCGCCGGCTCTTCGGCAGGCACGGCGCCGCCCCCGGCCAGGGCCTGCGCCACTTCTGCGACGCGGCCACTCACGCCAGTCATCGCCGCCGACCTGCCCGCGCTAAGCAAGGCCTCGGCGGCGCAGTCCAGCAGCCGGGCAGCGGCACTGGCCGAGGGTGCCGGGTCCGCGATGACCTCGGCAGGCGTGGGCGGCGCGGCGAGGTCAATCCGTACTTGGGCGCCGCCCGCTGCCGGGCTGATGCCCAGCCACCTGGTTCCGGGCGGCGGCGCCGGGGATAGCCTCAGATGAGCATCCCACCATTCCCGGCCATCTTCGATGCCCCCGTCCCACAGGCTCGCCTGGTAGGAGCGACCCTGATCATCGACAACACCCACCTCGTCAGACGGCGCATGTGACGGACGCCGCGAGGCAGGTCGGCCAGTGCGCGCCACCCACCGCGCGGCCACCGTGAGAGCCGCATACCCGTCCGCGATGACCAGCGCCAGCAGCCGGAATTCGCCCCGCCAGCCCTCGTGCTCCGGCGACAGCGGCAGCGTCACGCCGGCCAGCGCGGCGCACAGCCGGACGCTCGGCAGGGCCGGGGCAGCCGTCCGCTGCGGCCGTACCCGCGCCTGCCAGTAACGAGGAGCGATCCCGGACCCTCCGCGCGGTATGCCTGGCCGCAGCGCGACCGCATCCTCAAGATCCGCTAGTACGCGCTGCGCGGTCTCGACATCGATTCCGCCGGCCGCTATCAGGGCCGTGGCGGCCAGCCAGATCGGCGCCGGGCCGGGTTCGCGACGTGACGGCGATGACAGTCGGCGCAGTTCTGACTCAGCCAGTACCCGCAGATATGTTTCGGCGCGCACCGGGTCCACCGTCTCATCGTCTCGCTGCAAGCTCGCTAGAGCCATCCTGAATGAATCCCCAACCGACCGGCCAGCCCAGCGCGTCGTCTCGTGATCGAGGCCACCTGCCCGCTCTGACATCTCGGCTAACAGTATCGGCCGTGCAGATCGTCCATTCGCCCCGGGCTCGCGGGATATCGAGCACTTCGGGCCAGCTCATGACGAGGTGGAGCGGGAGGCCGCCGAGGCGCTCGGCATGCCCCGCGACCTGCTACCGGAAGATCCGCGAGTACGGGCATCGTCGCCCCGGCGGGCGTCT
>JASHYW010000419.1 GCA_030042885.1 Streptosporangiaceae bacterium
CCGCGGTCATTCTCGCTCGCTTCGCAGCGCGGGATGAGAGCCCGCGGTGACCAGGTCGGCGACGGCGCCGCGCGGGTCCTTCTCGGTGACCAGGCTCTCGCCGACCAGCACGGCGTCCGCGCCGGACGCGGCGTAGGCGAGCAGGTCGCGCGGGCCGCGGACGCCGGACTCGGCGACCTTGACGACGCCGTCAGGGATGCGGCCCGCCAGCCGGCCGAAGATGCCCCGGTCCACCTTGAGCGTGGCCAGGTTGCGGGCGTTGACGCCGATGACGGTCGCGCCGGCGTCGAGGGCCCGGTCGAGCTCGGGCTCGGTGTGCACCTCAACCAGCGGCAGCAGGCCGATGGAGACGGCCCGCTCGACCAGCGAGACCAGCGCGCTCTGCTCGAGCGCGCTGACGATCAGCAGGATCACGTCCGCGCCGTGCGCGCGTGCCTCCCAGAGCTGGTAGGAGCTGACCACGAAGTCCTTGCGCAGTACCGGCACCTGGACGGTGCGCCGTACCGCGTCCAGGTCCGCCAGCGACCCGCCGAACCTCCGCGGCTCGGTCAGCACGCTGATCATCTTTGCGCCGCCGGCCTCGTAGTCCGAGGCCAGCGCGGCCGGGTCGGCAATGGCCGCCATCTGCCCGCGTGACGGGCTGGCCCGTTTCACCTCGGCGATGACGCTGACGCCTTCCGCCTTCAGCGCGGCCAGCGCGTCCCGCGGTGACGGCGCACGCCGCGCCATCTCCTTCAGCTCGTCAAGAGAGACGCGCCGCTGCCGTTCGGCGAGATCGGCACGCACGCCGTCTAGGATCTCGTCGAGCACACTCACGCGGTTCGCTCGTCCCCTCACATCGGTACTGTTGCGCCACCGATGGTAGCCCGGCCACCTTGGCGCCCATGACCTGCCCCCCTGGAATCGGGCTCGTGCTGGTATCCGCACCGCCTGACGTCATGGATCCAGCGCGTACCCTGCGCCGCGCACCGTCCTGATCCTGCCGGTCCGCGGGTCCGCTCCGATCTTGGCCCGGAGCTTGGCGATATGCACGTCGGCGGCCCGGACGCCCGCGCCCGGGCGGCCGACGGCGGCCAGCAGCCGCTGCCGCGACAGGACCAGGCCGGGGTTGTCCATCATGAAGGCCAGCAGCGCGTACTCGGTCACGGTCAGCGGCACGCGATGATCGTCGGCTATCGCGGCCCGGCTCGAGGCGTCCAGCCGCAGCTCTCCGGCACTCCGATCCGCGGGCGTCACTGGCGCGCGGCCCGTCCGGTCAGCCCGCTCGCCCACGCCCGGCACTGTCCTGGCCGGTCCGGTCTGGGCCAGCACCTCGCGGACCATCGCGACCAGTTGGCGGGGGCTGAACGGGCGGGCCAGCCACCGCCGCGGGCCGGTCGCATCGCCCCGGGCGGCCAGCCCGCGGGGCCTGGGAGCCTTCAGGTCGGTCACCAGGAAGATGACCGGAGTCCGCAGGGCACGGCGGATGCGCCTGGCGTCCAGGCCCGGCATGGTGAGGTCGACCACCGCCGCGGCGCCCGGGCCGCCGGTCAGCTCGGCCAGCGCCTGCTCCGGGCTGGTGGCCAGCCGGACCCGCAGCCCGTCCCGGCGAAGGAAGCGGGCCGACATCTCGGCCACCTCGGGCTCATGCTCGACCAGCAGGACCGAGACGGGCGACCGGGCGTCATCGGGTGAAGGCCTGCCCGGAACCGTTCCGTCCGCGGCAGGCCCGGCCTCAGCCGGGTCTCCCGCCACCAAGCTGATCCTCCGGGTTGCTCACGGCCGCGACGTCCTGGACCGTCGGGTCCACGTCCCGGCTGAGGGATTCCCACATGTCCTCCGACGGGGCGACCCCCCTGGAGCCCCCGCGGGGACGGTCGAACCTGGCTGACATGACGGGCCAGCGCAGGCCCCGCCAGATGGTGGCCAGGCCCGCGAGCACGATCAGGACGGCCCCGCAGACTGCGGCCGCGCGCCAGGATGCGCCAGTCATGACGGCCTGGCCGGCGGAGCCGGTGATGACGATCCCGTGCGCCGCGCCGCCCGGCGAGGTGCCGCTCGTGGTCGATCCGCCGAGCGCGCCGGACGCGGCGTCGGCCCGGGCCGTCGCGAGCACGGCCGAGGCGCTCACCCCGGCACCGGCGGCCACGGCCGCGCCTGCGCCCAGCACCGCGAGCAGCCCGCCTGCCACCCGCCTGGCCCATGACCCGGTGGCGATCACCGCGGCCAGGCAGGCCAGCCCGGCCAGGGCGAGCGCGCTGGCCAGCGGGACTAGCTGCTGGCCGGTGACGGAGATGTCCTGCGCGGGCAGCGGGCGGGGCGGGGTGAAGACGGCCTGCGCCCAGGCCTGACGCGCGGCCAGCACGACCAGGCCCGCACCGACCGCGCCGGCCAGCAGCACCAGCGCGAATTCCCTGCGCGTCGCGGGCATCGGAGCCCTACTGCTCCTTGAGCAGCACGTCAGCGTCGAAGCAGGTCCGGTCGCCCGTGTGACAGGCCCCGCCCACCTGGTCCACCCTGACCAGGAGGGCATCGCCGTCGCAGTCGAGCGCCACCGATTTCACCCACTGCTGGTGCCCGGACGTTTCGCCCTTCACCCAGTACTCCTGGCGGCTGCGGGACCAGTACGTGCACCGGCCCGTGGTGAGGGTGCGATGCAGCGCCTCGTCGTCCATCCAGCCGAGCATCAGCACCTCGCCGGTGTCGTACTGCTGGGCGATCGCGGCGATCAGGCCTGACGGGTCCCGCTTCAGGCGCGCCGTGATGGCGGGGTCGAGCATCGCTGCCTCATTTCTCTGCTTGTCTTCAAAGTTCGCGTTGTTCAGATCCGCGCGGGATTCTCACCGACCTTCCGCACCGACCGCTCGCACGGGCTCAAAGGCCCGTGCTCGCTACGTCGGTTCTGAATAACGCGCTCGGGGCGACTTCAGCCAGGGTAGCAATGGCGCCTACCATCAGCACGTGAGCTACTCGCGGGAAGAGCGCCTGGCGCTGTGCACGCTACTCGACAAGACGGGTCCCGACGCACCGACGTTGTGCACGGGATGGACCACTGGTGACCTCGCCGCCCATCTGGTACTGCGGGAGCACCGGCCTGACGCCGCCGCGGGTGTCCTGGGCGGGCCGCTGGCCGGGTACACGGCGCGAGTGCAGCAGCAACTCCGGAGGCGGATCTCATTCCCCGACCTGGTGCGGATGATCCGGTCAGGGCCGCCGCGGCTGTCGTTCGCGGCGCTGCCCGGCATGGACGAGCGCCTCAACGCGGTGGAGTACTTCGTGCATCACGAGGACGTACGGCGCGCCGCCCCCGACTGGGAGCCGCGCGAGATCAGCAGCGGGGAATCCGCGATGCTGTGGCAGCGGCTGCGGATGGCGCGGTTCATGCTCCGCCACGCGCCGGTCGGGGTGGAACTGGCCCGGGACGACATGGAAGGAGACGGGCACGCCTACCGGATCACGGCCAAGAACGCGACCCCGGCGGTGACCGTCATCGGCAGCCCGGCGGAACTCACCCTGTGGATGATGGGCCGGACCACGGCGGCCAGGGTACGCTTCGACGGTACGGAGGCGGCGGTGAGCACGCTCACCGGGACAAAGTGGCGGTGAGCCGGGCTGAACGGGCGGCTGGTTGCCTTTAGGATTCCATCTCGCGCTTGAGCCGGGCCAGCTCCTCGTCGATGTCCTGCGTGTTCGGTATCTGCCGCGGCGGCGGGGTGGGGACGGAGGTCGAGTAGGGCTCGACGTCGGCGCGGGGCAGCGGACGGTGCGAATCGGGCTCGCTGACCTCGCGCTCGGCCTTCTTGCCTGAGACCTGCTTGCCGGAGCGCGCCACCTTGATGGCGACGACGACCGCGCCCACGACGAGCGCGGCGATCACCAGCTCCATCACGGCGTGAATGACGAACCCGACCACCGAGCCGACGACCAGGAACGCGATGAGTATGACAGCCGCGATGGCGGCAACCTTGAACCAGCGCATCCGCCGCATCCTCTCTCGACAAGGCGCCCGAGACCAGCACCTGAGAAGGACTCTCACTCAAGATATTACCCAACTCCGCTTCGTCCCGCCGCCGGCGCGGGACGTCCGGCATGAATACTCTAGGCCCATGCACGCTCTCGGCATCGACATTGGTGGCAGCGGCATCAAGGCAGCACCAGTCGACGTGGCCACGGGCAAGCTGCTCGCTGCCCGGCAGAAGATCGCCACGCCGCGCCCGGCCCTCCCCGAGGGGGTGGCGGACGTGGTGAAGGAGCTCGCCACGTCGTTCAGCTGGTCCGGCCCGGTCGGCATCACCTTCCCGGGCGTGGTCACCGACGGCGTGACCAGGACCGCCGCCAACCTGGATCCGGCCTGGATCGGGCTGGACGCCGCGTCGCTGTTCGCCAAGGCCGCCGGCAATCCGGTCCGGGTGCTGAACGACGCTGATGCGGCGGGCGTCGCCGAGATGACGTTCGGGGCGGGGGTCGGCGAGCTGGGCACGGTGCTGATGCTGACCTTCGGCACCGGGATCGGCAGCGCGCTGTTCACCCAGGGCACGTTGGTGCCGAACACCGAGTTCGGGCACATCGAGATCCGCGGCGAGGATGCCGAGAAACGCGCCTCCGAGCACGCCAAGGAGCTGCACGACATGAGCTGGGGCAAGTGGGCGGGCCGGGTCGATGAGTACCTCCAGCACATGGAGGCGCTGCTGTCGCCGCACCTCATCATCGTCGGTGGCGGCATCAGCAAGCAGTCCGACAAGTGGGTGCCGCGGCTGACCGGCATCCGGGCCCGCATCGTGCCTGCCGTCATGCTCAACGACGCCGGCATCGTCGGGGCCGCGATGGCCACCGCGGCCAGCGCGGTCCCGGATACCTCAGGCGCGACCGGAACAGGCGGCTAGGCCGGTCAGCGGACGGGATGGCCGGCGTCCCGCAGGGCGTTCTTGACCTGGCTGATGCGCAGCGTGCCGAAGTGGAACACGCTGGCCGCCAGCACCGCGTCCGCTCCCGCGTCCACGGCCGGCGCGAAGTGCGCCAGCGCGCCCGCGCCGCCGCTGGCGATGACCGGGACAGTGACGACGGCGCGTACGGCCCGGATCAGCTCCAGGTCGAAGCCGCCCGTGGTGCCGTCCGCGTCCATGGAGTTCAGCAGGATCTCGCCGGCGCCGAGCCGCACAGCCTGCCGCGCCCAGTCCACTGCGTCGATCCCGGTGCCGACCCGGCCGCCGTGCGTGGTCACCTCAAAGCCGCTCTGGGGGGTCGGGCGGTCATGGGCCCGGCGCGCGTCCACGGACAGGACGACGCACTGCGACCCGAAGCGCTGCGCCGCCTCGCCCAGCAGGTCCGGCCGGGCGATCGCGGCGGTGTTGAGCGAGACCTTGTCCGCCCCGGCGCGCAGCAGCCGGTCCACGTCGGCCACGCTGCGCACACCGCCGCCGACGGTGAGCGGGATGAACACCTGCTCCGCGGTCCGCCGCACCACGTCGTACATGGTGTCCCGGCCGCTGCTGGACGCGGTGATGTCGAGAAAGGTCAGCTCGTCGGCGCCTTCGGCGTCGTAGAGGGCGGCCAGCTCCACCGGGTCGCCCGCATCCCGCAGCTGGCGGAAGTTCACGCCCTTGACCACCCGGCCGCCGTCCACGTCCAGGCAGGGAATGACCCGCACCGCGACGGTCATCCGGCTACCTCGGCGAGTGCTTCGGTCAGGGTGAACGCTCCGGTGTACAGGGCGGTGCCGACGATGGCGCCCTCCACGCCGAGCGGCACGAGCGACGCGATGGCCCGCAGGTCGGCCAGGCTGGACACTCCCCCGCTCGCCACCACCGGCGCGGGCGTGCGGGCGCACACGTCGCGGAGCAGGGACAGGTTGGGGCCGCGCAGCGTGCCGTCCTTGAGCACGTCGGTGACCACATACCGGGCGCAGCCCTCGGCATCCAGCCGGTCCAGCGTCTCGTACAGGTCACCGCCTTCGGTTGTCCAGCCGCGGGCGGCCAGCCGGGTGCCGCGGACGTCCAGTCCGACCGCGACCCGGTCGCCGTGGCGGGCGATGACCGAGCGCACCCACTGCGGGTTCTCCAGCGCCGCGGTGCCGATGTTGACCCGGGCGCAGCCGGTGCCGAGTGCGCGGGACAGCCAGTCGTCGTCCCTGATCCCGCCGGACAGCTCGACGGCGATGTCCAGTTTCCTGACCAGCCTGGCGAGCAGGTCCGCGTTGGACCCGCGGCCGAACGCGGCGTCCAGGTCCACCAGGTGGATCCAGGATGCCCCGGCCCGCTGCCAGGCCAGCGCTGCCTCCAGCGGGTCACCGTAGCTGCGTCCGCTGCCCGCCACGCCCTGGACGAGCCGGACCGCGTGCCCGTCGGTGACGTCAAC
>JASHYW010000420.1 GCA_030042885.1 Streptosporangiaceae bacterium
ATCGAAGAGCAGCTCGGCGACCAGGCCAAGATAGCAGCCACCAGCAGTCAGCTCGGCATCCTGGAAGAGGAGAGCGGCGGTTCATCGCCGCAGCCGTTACTTGGCACGTGAAAGCGCTCGGGATCAGGCTCAGTCTGGCCGTTCCCGACGCTGTGATCGATCTGGGCCGCCTCGCTGCACACCGCCGTGCGCTCGGCGCCGAGCCGTTCACCCGCTTGCTGACCCAGGCTGCCGACGGCACCGATCTGGACGAGGCGATCACTTCCCTGCTCGACCAGGTGGACGAGACCGGCGGTATGACGGGTATGACCGGCCGGATTGTCAGGGGTAACGGCGCATTATCTCCGGTAACTCCTCAACCGTCCTGCAGAAACGCGTCCTGCGACGCGACCTGACTCCCGCGTATTATCTCTGATACGCCGCGTCCGTGAGCGGTGTGCCGCCGGTCTTACTGTCAATGTCCGCAGTCGTGTGCGCGGATGACCGAAGTCATCTACACGCGATGAGGCGCGGGGCCTCGGCCGCTCCCTCTGGTCGCGTCGCACGCGATCGGCTCCGCCAACCCTAGACCCCGGCGGCCACTTCCCAGGATCATGGCGCCTGTGAGGACAACGGCCAGGACCAGGACTTCTGCCAGGACTTCCGGCCCTGCCGGGCGCTGCCGCAATTCGCTCACGGTGAAGGTGCAAGCAACCAGATCGGCCAGCGGAGCTCGCGCATCGCGCGGATGAGGGGAAGCGGCCATATCAGGCACCGTTCGGACCTCGCTGGACATGCGGGGTAAGACGATTATGACGTTCATCGCGTACGAGGCGCTGAGGCAGCTCGCCGATCTGGCAGACGGCGAGAGCCTGGACCTGCTCACCGATGCCAGGGAGGAGATCGACAACGACATCCGCGCATGGTGCCATGCCGGGGACAGGAGCTGGCGGCGGCCGGGCGCAGCAGGTGCCGACATCAACGTGTTCATTCAATGACAAGGCCCCCGGGCTCGCGGGACTTCGGGCATGACTGAGCCAGCCCTTCCACCCGAGGTCCTGGCCTGCCCGCGGCGTAGCCGGAAGGACGATAGCCGGGCCGGGTCACGGTCAACATCCGGCCCTCCTGCGGAGGCTGGGATTCAGCTAAGGAGCTGCGTCCCGGTGGGCCCGGTGACCTGCTGGAGCATGGTCTGGGCGAGTTGCTGGATCTGGGCTGGCAGGGGGACGTAACCGTTGGCGGCGGCGTAGGCCTGGCCGTCGTGGGTGAGCCAGTCGAGCATGGCGACCAGGGCCTGGCCGGTGGCCTGGCTGGGCTGGTGGGTGTAGGCCAGCGCCCAGCTGTACCCGCTGATCGGGTAGCTGGTGGCGCCGGGCTGGTTGACGATGGAGAAGTCGGAGGGGGTGATGGCCGGTTTCTGGGCGGCGTCGGCGGCGACGGTCTGGGCGGACGGGGTGACGTAGTTCCCGGCCTGGTTGCGGATCGCGGCGAACGGCAGCGTCAGGCCTATGGAGTAGGCCTGCTCGATGTAGCCGATGGAGAATGGGGTGCGGTCCACTTCGGTGGCGACCCCGGCGTTGCCTTCGTCTCCTTCCCCGACTGGCCAGTTGAGCGTCTTGCCGGTGCCGACCTTGGATGCCCAGGCCGGGGAGACGCTGGACAGGTAGTTGCTGAAGATGTAGGTGGTACCGCTGCCGTCGGAGCGGTGCACGACGGTGATCCGCGCGTCCGGGAGGGACAGGCCCGGGTTGAGCGCGGTGAGGGCCGGGTCGTTCCAGCGGGTGATCTGCCCGAGGTAGATCTCGGCGAGGACCGGGCCGGTCAGGTGCAGCCGGGCGCCTGCCGGGAGGGACAGGTTGTAGGCGATGCCTTCGCCGCCCAGGTCGACGGGCACCTGGGTGATGGATCCGCCTTGGGCGGCAGCCAGTTCACTGGCATTCATGGGCACGTCGGAGGCGCCGAAGTCGACCTGTTTCGCGCTAATCGCGGCGATGCCCGCGCTGCTGCCGACCATGGCATAGGTGATGGTTATGCTGGGGTGCAGCTGCTGGTACTTGGCGAAGGCGACGGCGAAGAACGGCGCGTCGAACGTCGACCCGGACCCGGTGAGGGTGGGCTTCTGGCCGCCGGGGCCGGTGCTGCCGGCGGCCAGCACCGACGATGTGCTGGTGGTAGTCGCGCTAGAGCAGGCGCCGGCGGCGAGGACGACGATCGCCGCGGCAGCGGCCCAGACGGCCAGGTGAGCCGGGTGACGGTACGGGGCGCCGCGGTGCGGGTGGTGGCCTGACATGGCTGCTCCTCTGCTGGAGAATCCGGAGCGGGGTTAGTGCTGCTGGACGGCCCGGACCCAGGCCTGCGCGCCCATCTGGACCGCGTCCCAGGGGCTGCCCAGCGGCGGGGTGTAGGACAGGTCCAGGTCGCTGACCTCATCGACGGTCATCTGGCTGTAGATCGCGGCGGCGGCGATGTCGATGCGCTTGGCGATCTCGGCGTGCCTGTGCCCGAACAGCTGCAGGCCCAGCAGCCGGCCGGTGCCCCGGTCGCCGGTGACCCGCATCGTGATGCGGTGGCTGCCGGGGTAGTAGGCCTTGTGGTCATCGGCCTGGGATTCGACGGTGACCGGGTCGAACCCGGCCGCCCGGGCTTCGTGGTCGCGCAGGCCGGTGCGGGCGGCGGCCTGGTCGAAGATCTTCACCACCTGGGTGCCCAGGCTCCCGGCGAACTGCCGGTTCCCGCCGAGGGCATTCTCCCCGGCGACCCGGCCCTGCTTGTGCGCGGTGGTGCCCAGCGGCAGGTAGGTCACCCCGAGCAGCCGGTGGTGAGTGATTACGCAGTCCCCGGCCGCGAACACGTCCGGCAGGTTCGTCCGCATGCCGGGGTCAACGGCGATCGCGCCCTTGACGCCCAGCGCGGCCCCGGCATCGGCGGCCAGCGTGGTCTCGGGTCGCACCCCGACAACAACCAGGACCATGTCCGCCGCGCGAGTGACGGCCGTGCCCTCGGCCGTGGTGGCGTGGACGTCCAGCCGCCCAGCCTGGCTGGGCGCGGCGCGGGTGATGGCCCAGACGGTGGTGCCGGTCAGCACCTCAACGCTGTGGTCGGCCAGTTCGGCGTGGACCAGCGCGCCTAGCTCGGGGTCGACGGTGGGCAGCACCTCGGGCAGCTGCTCCATCTGGGTGACGGCCAGCCCGCGGACGGTCAGCGCGTCGGCCATCTCCAGGCCGATGTACCCGGCGCCGACGATCACCGCGCTGGCCGGGGCGGCCTGCTCCAGGGTGCGCATGACCGCGAAGGTGTCGCCCATCGAGTGCAGCAGGTGGACGCCGTCATCAGGGCCGAAGGCACCAGGAGCGGCCAGGCCCGCGATCGGAGGCCGGACCGGGACCGCGCCGGTGCCGACGACGAGCTTGTCGTAGCCGAGGAGTTCCTCGCCGCCGTCCGGGGAGGTGACTAGGAGCTTGCGGCCGGGCACGTCGATGCGGCGGGCGGTGGTGTCCAGCCGCAGCCGCATCCCGGCGGCTTCCAGGTCGGCGATGCTGCGGTGGGCCAGGTTACGCCAGTGGGCGACCTCACCTGACAGGTAGTAGGGGATGCCGCAGATGGAGAAGTTCGGGTAGGCGTCCTCCAGCACCACCGTGACGTCGGCGCCGGGGTCGAGCTCGCGGGCTCGCAGCGCGGCGCTGATCCCGGCGTCGCTGCCGCCGATCATGACCAGGTGCATGGCAGGCTCCTGTCTGGGCGTCTGATCAACGGGGCCGGGTCGTGGGGGACGATGACGGCGGCGGCTTCCGCCGGGGTGATATCGGGATACAGCGCCTTGATGACCCCGACGGCAAGCACGCCGCCGACGATCTGGGCGGCGATGAAGCTCGCCACCGAGGACGGGGCGATGCCCGCGAAGGTGTCGGAGAACATCCGGCCGAAGGTGATGGCCGGGTTGGCGAAGCTGGTCGAGGAGGTGAAGAAGTACGCGGCGCCCATGTAGGCGCCGACCGCCGCCGGGGTGGACCGGGGCGCGGCCGGACCGGGCCAGCGCGAAGATCACCAGCATCAGCCCGAGCGTGGCGATGACCTGGGACAGGAAGTGGGCGGGCGAGGCCCGGTGCTTGGCGGGAATGCTGACCGCGGGCAGGGCGAACATCAGGTTCGCCGCCACCGCCCCGCCGATGCACCCGGCCACCTGCGCCGGGAGGTACGCCGCGGCGTCCGGCCAGGACAGCCCGCCGAAGGCGGCATCGACGAAGGACACTACCGGCTTGAAGTGGCCGCCGGAGACCGGGCCGAACATCAAGATGATCGCGAACAACCCGGCCGCCGTCGCCGCCGCGTTCTCCAGCAGCTCCAGCCCGGTCTGCCCCGGGGACAGCCGCTGGGCGGCGATCCCGGAGCCGATCACCACCGCGGCCAGGAACGCGCTGCCAGGAACTCGGCCAGCAGCCGACGCCACAGCAGAACCGGTGCGCTGCTCACGGCGCCATCTTGACAGAGGAAGATAGCTCAGTCAAGATTGACTCAATGAATTCTGAACTAACCTCGGAGCTGGCTCGGCGGGCGATCATGCACGGCGCGCTGGCCGACCCGGCCCGGCTGCGCATCACCGACACGCTGCTGACCGGGGACGTGTCCCCCTCCGAGCTGGCCGCCATGCTGGCCATGCCGTCCAACCTCCTCGCCCACCACCTCAACACGCTGGAGCAGGCCGGGATCATCACCCGCCGCCGCTCCGAAGGCGACCGCCGCCGCACCTACCTGCAGCTGGTCCCCGGCGCCCTGGACTCGCTGACTCCCCCGACGGCCCGCGCGGCGCTGCGGGTGCTGTTCGTGTGCACGGCCAACTCCGCGCGCTCGCACCTGGCCGCCGCGCTGTGGCGCCGGGCCAGCACCGTCCCGGCGGTATCGGCCGGAACGCACCCGGCAGCGGCGATCGACCCCGGTGCGATCGCCGCCGCCCAACGGCACAGTCTGCCGCTGCCCCGGCTGCGGCCCCGCCACATCAGCGAGGTCCGGCACGACGGCGACCTGGTCATCACCGTGTGCGACCTGGCCCACGAGGAACTCGCCGAGGCCACGGCGGTGCACTGGTCCATCCCGGACCCGGTGCCGGCCGGCGACCCGGGCAGCTTCGATGCGGCACTTGCCCAGCTAGCCGATCGCGTCGGACGCCTGGCACCACGCCTGGCGGCCCTGTCGTGACCCTGGCTGACCGGGCCGCGGTCAGGCGGTGGCGGGCTTGACCGCCCGGATGATCGCCGAGTGCAGGCCCGGCGCCGCCTCAGTGGTGAACGTAACCGATGCGCCGGCGAACCCGGCCGCCGTGAGCCCGTCCACGTACTCTCTGCGGGACAGCGCCCCCGCGATGCACCCGGCATACGACCCGGCGGCGGCTCGGTCAGCGGCCGACATGTGGTCCTCGGCTACTACGTCGCTGATGCCGATCCGCCCGCCGGGGACCAAGACGCGGAACATCTCCGCGAGCACTGCGGGCTTGTCGACCGACAGGTTGATCACGCAGTTGGAGATCACCACATCCACCGCCGCATCGGGAAGCGGCAGGGCTTCGATCTCACCCTTGAGGAACTCGACGTTCTCGGCACCGGCCCTGGCGGCGTTGGCGCGGGCCAGGGTCAGCATCTCATCGGTCATGTCGACCCCGTAGGCGAACCCGGACGGGCCGACCCTCCGCGCCGACAGCAGCACGTCGATCCCGCCGCCCGAGCCCAGGTCCAGCACGCGTTCCCCCTCGTGCAGGTCCGCGACCGCCAGCGGGTTCCCGCAGCCCAGGCTGGCCAGCACCGCCTCCTCCGGCAGCTCGTCGGTCTCGCCCGGGCGGTACAGCTCGCCGCCAAAGCAGTCAGCCGAGTCCAGCGCAGCAGACCCGGTGCCGCAACACGAGCCCGTGTCCGAAATCTCGCAGCACTGAGCGGTGATGCCCGGCCGCGGCTCCAAGACCGCGCGGGCCGCCTCAGCGTACCGGGCCCGGACCTGCTCACGCAGATCGGTACTCGTCTCGTCGCTCATCCCGTGATCACCCCTAGGCATAGATGACTGTCGATACAACCTTGCCCGAGAGATAGACAGATGTCAATGCCTGTCCGTACAATGATCAGGTGACCACTTCAGCGCCCCTCCGGGATCGGCCCCTCGTCTCGCCGGCCGGTGAGTGCTGCGCGCCACTGCTGCGCCAGCCGATCACCGCCAGCCAGGCCGCCGACCTCGCCCGGCTGATCAAGGCCCTGGCTGATCCCACCCGGCTGCGGCTGGTCTCCATGGTCGCCGCGCACGACGGCGGCGAGGCCTGCGTCTGCGACCTCACCGCCCCGCTCGGACTGACCCAGCCGACCATCTCCCACCACCTGAAGATCCTGGTAGAGGCCGGGATCTTCACCCGCGACAAGCGCGGCGTCTGGGCCTACTACTCCCTGGTCCCCTCGGCCCTGAGCGCGCTGTCAGCAGTGCTGGAACCGGCCGCGGCGCAGCCCGGATGACGCAGCCATGAGCCGTGATGACGCGGGGTCCTCCGGGCCCTGCCGGACGCGGCCGGCGGGGATGATCCTGCCGCCCTCAGTAAGGAGGCAGCAATGTCCGCCTCGCTCGGAAGTGGGGGCAGGGTGGCCGTGCGCTGCAGGGAGCGGTACACGGTCGGCCTGCTCACGGTGAACAAGGCAGCGATCCCGGCGACGTTGTAGTCGCCGCTGTCGTGCATGCGGCGGATCTCGCGGTCCTGAGCGGGCTTGAGCTTGGGCTGCTTGCCCTTGAGCTTGCCGTTCTGCCTGGCGATCGCCATGCCCTCGCGGGTCTGCTGGCGCAGCAGGTTGACCTCGAACTCGGCGATGACCGCCAGGATCTGCAGGAACATGCGGCCGAACGGGTCGTGCCAGTCGTAGACCGAACCGCCGAGCGCGAACTTCACGCCCCGCTCGGACAGGCGGCTGAGGATGTCCAGCGCGTCGCCGACGCTGCGGGCGAGGCGATCCAGCTTGGTGACGGTGAGCGTGTCGCCCTCGCGGACGGCCGCCAGCGCCTGGTCCAGGCCGGGACGCGCGCGGTTGGTGCCGGTGAGCCCCTTGTCGAGGTAGATCCGGTCACCCGGGACGCCGAGCGCGGCGAGGGCCTGCCGCTGGGCGGTGAGGTCCTGGGCGAGCGTGGAGCACCTGGCGTAGCCGATGTTCGCCATCAGGCTGTCCTCCATGGGGCTGGTGTCCGTTTAAGGTACCTGACCGTTACGGAGTAACCGTACACCTTAACTGAGACAGTCGGCCGAGCGCCGGCCGGTCACATCAGCAACGTGAACGCCCAGGCTGCCGGGCTGTCCGGTGACCGCATCTCGGCTCGGTGATGGTGCTGACCTGGCCGGGCCTTATTAAGTGGCAGGCGGCAGTTCCCCGTGCCTGCCATCGAAGTTAGCCCGGCGGGTTGCTTAGCGGAGCGTGATCACGTTCGCGTTGATCAGGGCTGCGGCGTCCGAGGCGAGGTAGGCGATCACCTCAGCAACCTCGCCGGGGGTTGCGATGTGGATGAGCGACCGGCTTGCGGCGATGTGCTCACGGACGGCGCCGGTGACCCAGCCGATGTCGGTGACGGGCGGGTGGACCATGTTGGCCGTGATCCCGAACGGGGCGAGCTCAATGGCGGCTGACATCGTGTAGGTCTCCTGGGCAGCCTTGGCCGCTCCGTAGGAGACTTCTTCGGGGAAGCCGAGGTCGCCGCCGGAGGTCAGGCCGATGATCCGGCCCCAGGTCGCCTGGCGGGCGATGTGGCGGCGGGCGAACTCGCTGATCATCAGGGCCGCACCCATCGCGTCGACCGTGAACTGGGCATGTTAAAAGCCTTGGTACCGATTACTCGCCTGGGCCATGCCTGTCCGCCCAGGCGAGTCGATCTCGTGCTACGGCGAGGCAACGGCCGTCTCTCGATGAGCGCCGGTCTCGCATCGTGGTAGCAACGACCACACCCACGGCGCACACTTCCGCTCATGCCGAATAGCGGGCGTTGCCTATGCACGCGGTTATGCACAGGCGTGCATAACCTTCCATGTTCAGGCAGCGCGCTTACGTCGCAGCGGTAATTGCTGGGCAACCTTTTCATGTAGACGAATAGAGCCTGCCGATTCGGCTCGTGCCAATGAAGACTCGCCGGCGACGGTCGATCCGCTCATAAGGACCGGTTCCGTTCGTACGGTTCGGTCTCCGGGACGGGCACTATCGGGACGGTCGCACAGCTGCTGCTGCATCCAGGTACACGCGGCCCGGCCGGCGTGATCGTTGCGCCAGCTTGGTCAGGAGCGGCGGCGGTTGAGCCGCCGGAAGCAGTAGCCGGCCAGGGCCAGCGCGAGGGCGAGGTAGATCGCGGTTTCGGTCCACTGGAAGGGCCAGTACCGGCTGGCGGGCTGGTAGCTGATGGCTTCGCGGATGCCCTGGCTGGTCAGGCAGCCATCGAAGTCAGGGCTGTTTTCGATCGATGCCGCGGTGCAGGCGGCCGGGGTGGTGCTGACTGGCTGCCCGGCGGCGTTGACGGGTCCGCTGGACAGGATCCACGCGCCGGGCTGGCCGGGCCGGCTCGTGGCGACGAGTATCAAGGTGCTGCCGCCCGGGCCGGTCGCTCCTCCAGCCTCCCTCCCGGGGTTCGCCGCGATGACCGTGCGGTCGGCCGGGGCGAAGTGGGGACGGATCCACAGCGGCATGGCGACCTGGAGGGCGGCGAAGACGGCCAGGGTGACGGCCATGGCCGGGATGGTCCGCCGGATCAGCGCCCCGGCGGCGACGCCGAGGGCGAAGGCGAACGCCGCGTAGCCGAGCGGGGTGATGCCGTGGCTGGCGAAGATCAGCTGGGTGAACCGGCCCTGGCTGAGGGGGCCGGCGGTGGCGCCGTCGGCGACGGCCCGGCCGAGCGGCGCCGCCCACCAGGCCTGCATCAGGCTCAGTCCCTCGGTGACGGCCATGGCGGCCAGGCCGACGA
>JASHYW010000421.1 GCA_030042885.1 Streptosporangiaceae bacterium
GCTGATCGGCGACTTCCGCTTCGCCTCGGGATTCGGCAAGACCCTGTCCCGGCTGGTCCGGCACGGCATCGGCGTGCACCACGCCGGGATGCTGCCCCGCTACCGGCGGCTGGTGGAGACCTTGACCCAGGCCGGGCTGCTGAAGGTCATCTGCGGCACGGACACCCTCGGCGTGGGCATCAACGTGCCGATCCGCACCGTGCTGTTCACCGCGTTGTCCAAGTTCGACGGGAGCAAGACCCGGCTGCTGCAGGCCCGGGAGTTCCACCAGATCGCCGGGCGGGCCGGGCGGGCCGGCTACGACACGGTCGGCCGGGTCGTGGTCCAGGCTCCTGAGCACGTGGTGGAGAACGAGCGGGCCCTGGCCAAGGCGGGCGACGACCCGAAGGCGCGGCGCAAGGTGGTCCGCAAGAAGCCGCCAGAAGGTTTCGTGTCCTGGGGCAAGCCCACCTTCGAGCGCCTCGTGGCCGCCGATCCGGAGCCGCTGACCTCGAGCTTCAAGGTCACCCACGCCATGGTACTGAACGTCATCGCCCGCCCGGGCGACGCCTTCGCCGCCATGCGCCACCTGCTGACCGACAATCACGAGGACCGCGCGGCCCAGCGCAAGCACATCCACCGGGCCATCGAGATCTACCGCGCGCTGCTGGCCGGAGGCGTGGTGGAACGCCTGGATTCGCCCGATGAGGCGGGCCGCCTGGCCCGCCTCACCGTGGACCTGCAGTTCGACTTCGCCCTCAACCAGCCGCTGTCGCCGTTCGCGCTGGCCGCCATCGAGCTGCTGGACCGTGATTCGCCCTCCTACGCGCTGGACGTTCTGTCAGTGATCGAGTCGACGCTGGACGACCCTCGGCAGGTGCTGTCCGCGCAGCAGTTCAGGGCGCGCGGCGAGGCGGTCGCCCAGATGAAGGCGGACGGCGTGGAGTATGAGGAGCGGCTGGAGCTGCTGGACGCGGTGACCTATCCCAAGCCGCTGGCCGACCTGCTCGACGGCGCGTACGACATCTACCGCCGCGGTCATCCCTGGGTCTTGGATTATTCGGTGTCGCCGAAGTCGGTGATCCGTGACATGTATGAGCGGGCGCTGGAGTTCACCGAGTACGTCGGCTTCTACGGGCTGTCCCGTTCCGAGGGGCTGGTGCTGCGCTACCTGGCCGACGCCTACAAGGCGCTGCGCCAGACGGTGCCCGACGAGGCGAAGACCGAAGAGCTGACCGATCTGATCGAATGGCTCGGCGAGATCGTGCGCCAGGTCGACTCCAGCCTGCTCGACGAGTGGGAGCGGCTCCGCGACCCGTCGGCGCCGGCCCCGGCCGACGCGGGCGCGCGGCCTGCCACGGTCACCACCAACATCCGGGCGTTCCGCGTCCTGGTGCGCAATGCCCTGTTCCACCGGGTCAAGCTGGCCGCACTCGGTCACTATGACGAGCTGGGCGCCCTGGACGCGGACAGCGGCTGGGACCGCGATGCGTGGGCTGACGCCCTTGAGGATTACTTCGAAGTCCACGACGAGATCGGCACCGGGCCGGACGCCCGCGGCCCTGGCTTGCTGATCATTGACGAGCGGCCCGGCCGCTGGGTCGTCCGCCAGATCTTCGACGACCCGGCGGGCGACCACGACTGGGGTATCAGTGCCGTGGTCGAGCTGGCCGCCTCGGATGAGGCGGGCGCGGCCGTGCTGCGCATCACCGACGTCGGGCAGCTGTAGTTCGCATGTAGAGCGCGGCCACATCCGGCGGGGTGAGGGGAGTGATCGATACCGCGGGACCCCCGGCACGGGCGGCCATGCGCCGGCTGTCAGGCCCGAAGACGGCCAGCACCACCTCTGCCACGTCGCCCGGGAGAGCGAGGGTGCCCTCGTAGCCTCGATAGGTCTCCGACGGCGTCTCGTACATCGACAGCGTGATGCCGAAGGCCTGATCGAACTGCGCCACCATACCCGACACCTGCACCGACCGCCGGCTCGGACGCTGACCGCTACGACCGGGCCCGCCCCAGCTATCCGGGCGCCCTGGTGGACCGGTATCGGGATGGTTGAGAATGTGCTGGTGACGGTAGGGCCCGACCTGGCGCGTTCGCCGCGGCTGCGCGCCCCGGCGCGGGCGGCCGCGCGACGCTTCGCCGAGGTCGTCTGCCCGCCCGGGATGCTGGCGCACCACCGGACGGACCGGGTCCTGGCCGAGCTCGAGCAGCTGCTCGGCGCCCTGGCCCCGGCGGCCCGGAAGGGCCTGGTCGCCGCGTTCGTCGCTCTCGACCACGGGGCGCGGCTATACCCGCGGTCCCGCGGAAGGCGTTTCATCCTGCTCGACGACCAGGCCGCCGAGGCCTACATCCGGGCGCTGCTGAGCCGGGGCTTCGTGGCCGAACTGGTCCAGCGGATCAAGGGCCTGGTCGTGATGTGCTACTACGAGCTGCCCGTGGTGCAGCGGGAGATCGGCTACGACCCGGCACCCTACATAGCGGCCGTGTCGCGGCGCCGCCTGGAGTCCTACGGACCGCAGATCCGCGCGAGCGAGGCCGCGGTCACCTCGAAGCACGGCATGCAGGACTGCGAACAGCCGGGCGCGGGCTCCGGACCACCGGACGCGGGACAGCGATGAGCGTGCCCAGCGGGCTCACCACGGCAACCTCGGTGGCGGGGGACGTGAGCGTGGAGTGCGGGGTGGTGATCGTCGGGTCGGGGGCCGGCGGGGCGACGATGGCGGCCGAACTAGCCGAGGCGGGGGTCGACGTCGTGGTGATCGAAGAGGGCGGGTACCACCCGACCGAGTCGTTCACGCCCGACACCCTCAGGGCGCTGCGGACGCTGTACCGCGACGGGGGCGGCGGGATGACGATGGGTCGGCCGTCGGTGCTGTTCGCTGAGGGCCGGTGCGTGGGCGGGTCCACGGTGGTCAACGGGGGGATGTCCTGGCGGACCCCGGGCCGGGTGCTGGAGCGCTGGGCCAGGGACGAGGACGTGCGGGCGATCGGCGAGCAGGACATGGACCCCTACTTCGCCAGGGCCGAGGCACGCCATTCGGTCGGGCTGCAGGACCCGGAGACGATCGGGCGGGATTCGGAACTGCTGAAGGCGGCCGCCGAGGCCAGCGGCTGGTCGGTGGTGCCGAACCGGCGCAACCAGCTGCACTGCGCGGGCACGAACTGCTGTACCAGCGGCTGCCCGACGGGAGCAAAGCGGTCCATGCTGGTGACCAGCGTGCCGCGGGCACTGGCGCTGGGCGCCCGGCTGTTCGCCGACTGCCGGGTGGACCGGGTCACCCGCTCGGCGGGCGCGGCGACCGGGGTGACCGGGCATTTCATCCGGCCGGGCGGCGCCAGGGGGCCGAGGCTGACCGTGCGGGCTCCGGCCGTCATCGTGGCGGGCGGGGCGATCCAGACGCCGGCGCTTCTGGCCAGGTCGGGGCTGCGGTCGGCATCGGGACAGCTGGGCCGCAACCTGTCGATACACCCGAACGCCCACGTGACCGCCTTGTTCGACTTTGATGTCACCGGGTGGCGCGGCGTTCACCAGGCGTTCCAGGTCCGGGAGTTCACCTCCGAAGGGCTGATCCTGACCGCGACCAACCTGCCGCCGCCGATGCTGGCCGGCATGCTGCCGGCCTACGGCCGTGAGCTCGGGGAGCTGATGGCGGACTACAACCGGGTGGTGACCGCCGGGCCGCTGGTCACCGACTCAGGGGTGGGCCGGGTGCGCAACGTCCCCGGCCTCGGCCCGCAGGTCTTCTACCGGCTCACCGACGCTACCGCGGCCCGGCTGGTGCGCGGCGTGGAACTGACCGCGGAGGCGCTGTTCGCGGCGGGGGCCCGGCGGATGCTGCTCCCCTTCGACGGGGCACCCGAGGTCCGCAGCCCCGGGCAGCTGCGGGACCTGCTGGCGCGGCCGGTGCCCAGGAGGTCGATCCAGATGTACTCGATCCACCTGATGGGCACCGCGCGGATGAGTGAGGACCCCCGGCGCGGCGTCACCGACAGCTTCGGGGCCTTCCACGGCGTGCCGGGGCTGGCCGTGGCCGACGCCAGCCTGTTCCCTGGCCCCATCGGCGTCAACCCGATGGAGACGGTCATCGCGCTGGCCATGCGCAACGCGCGGCGGCTGCTCGAGCGGCGGGACCGCTACGGCATCTGACCTGGCCTACTGCCAGATGGCGACCGGGGTCCCCGGCACGTAGACGTAGCCCTCAACCGCGGCCGGGGGAACGGCGGGCAGGTGCGAGCAGTCGATGTCGAACGTGTACTCCACGCCGGTGCCGACCCGGTGATAGGTGGGGTCGGGCGGCTGGACGATGCCGTAGTCGGTGAGCGACCGGTTGATGAAGTAGAACTGCCCGGGGTTGATCACGAAGCCGTCCGCGCCGCCGATGATCACCCAGGCCACGATCTCGCCTTCGGCCTGGTCACCCTGGGTGTTGATCTGGGCGATGCGGGACCCCTCCGGGGTGGTGTACCAGGACAGCTGGCTCGGATTGGTGCTGTCGGTGGCCTTGAGCCTGGCTTCGGCCGGGGAATTAGGGACGGTCCGGACCCGGGCCGGGTGCCCGGGGTCGAACGGCTCGACGATGGCGACGAACCCGGATCCCGGGACCGCGGAGGCGGAGCTCGTGCCGGTGGCCGTGCTGGTCTGCCCGGCGGCTTGGGCGGTCGATGAGCTCGCGCCGCTGCTCGACGACGAGGAACTACTGCATCCGGCCGCCAGCACGATGAGGGCGGCGACCATTGCCGCCCGCGCCAGGTACCGCTTCCGCCCACGGGCCATCCCGGGTCACCTCCATGCACCCCCGACCTGGCGATGATGGTAGTGGTAATCGGCCCGCCTCAGTCCAGTTGCCCCGGGCTCGGCCCTTGAGGGTTGTCCCGCGCGACGTCGGCCGCCAGCCACGCGCCGGCGATGCGGCTGGCCTCCCGGTAGGTTTGGGCATGACTCAGCACTGCAGACAGGAAAGGCTCCTGGTTGAGCCGGTACACGGTCGCGTTGGAGTGCGCGATGACGGTCGCCGTGCGCCGAATGGAGTGCAGCAGCGCGATCTCCCCAACGCCCTCTCCGCGCACGCACCGGCGCAGGAAACGCCCGTCCTGCTGGACATCAAGCTCACCGGTGGCGATTGCGTAGTAGGCATCTCCAGGATCACCCTGGCGGATCAGCACGGTGCCAGCCGGCAGTTCCACCGGCGTGAGCGACGCAGCCAAAGCCTCGAGCGCGGGCCCTGGCAGTTCCGCGAACAAGGGAAGCGAACGCAACAGCCCGATCTCCACCACCGGTACCGGAGCCTCGGCATCCAGGTTAAACAACCCGCGGCCGCCGACCGCAGCGGCCAGCGGCAGCACAGCCGCGACGCCGAGCAGAGCGAGCCGACTGCCGCCCAGGTGCACCAGCAGCGGCACGAGCAGCGTGCCCAGCGCCCATCCTGCCGCCTGCAGCCCTTCGAGGATGCCGAAGACCTGGCCAATCAGCGGCGCCGGGACCGAGCGCTGCAAGAGAGTGCGGTTAGAGACGTCCAGCACCGTATGACTGGCCCCGGCCACCGCCAGAAGCGCCACGGTGACGGCCAGGCCGACGTCGGACGCGAGCGCGGCCAAAGCGATGGACAGGAGCAGCGCCGCGGACACGATAGGTACGCCGAGGCGCCGGCCGATCAGCACGACGCTCACGGTGGCAGCGAGCACCGCGCCGATGCCGTAGGCGAAGTTGAGGTAACCAACCCAGGCGTGGGAAAGGCCGAGCACACTAACGGCCAGGATGACGATCAGCAGGTCCAGTGCGCCTGCCACGGCGGCCTGCGCGGTCAGCAGGCCAAGCATGAGCCGGAGCCGTGGCCGGCTGGCCGTCAGCCGCAGGCTCTCGGTCAGGCCGGCCAGCACCGCCGCAGACCGCTCCGACGACGGCGCGAAGGTCGCCGCCGGCAGCCGGGCGACCAGCACCGTGGCGCCCAGGCCCAGACCGGCGCACACCACGAACACGGTGGCCACACCACCCAGCGCGATCAGCGCCCCGGCCATCAGCCCGGAGGTGGCAAAACCGGCCGCCTCCACCCAGCCCACCAGCACGTTGGCGGCCGTCAGCTGGTCCGGGGTGGCGGCCACCGACGGGATAAGCGCGGCCTGCGCGGGCCGAGTCCCCGTGACCGCGGCGGCGGCTATAACGGCGACCGCGTAGGCGGCCAGGGGTGCGCCGGCGAGGACCGCCGCGGCGGCCGCTGCCGTCCCCGCGGCCTGGGCCAGGTAGCCGCCGACCAGCAGGAACACCGGTGACCGCCGGTCCGCGATGGTCGCCATCAAGGGCGCCACCACGGCCGCGGGTACCAGCTGGGCGATCGCCACGAGCCCGGCGACCGTGGTGCCGCCGTGGCTGTAGGCATACACCAGCATGCCCAGCCACACCGAGACCTCGATGAGAGTGAACAGCGTGTAGGCCGCCTGGATGCGCACCAGGGCCCGGTTGCCCGCCAGCGCGTGGAACGTGCGCAGGCGGTGCCCGCGGGGAGTGCCACCCACAGTTCTCCTACTTCGCCTGATAGATACGCGCGGCGTCGGGGTTCCGGGGTCGGGGCACGGCCAGGACGTCGGCGGCCACGGCGCCGGACGGTCCGCAGATGAGCGGGTTGATATCCAGCGCGTCCAGCACGTCGCCCAGGTCGCAGGCCAGGCTGGACAGGGCGGTGACGGTGTTGGCGATCGCGCCGAGGTCGGCGGGGGGCTGGCCCCGGGCACCGTCCAGCACGGCGGCCAGCCGGAGCCGGGCAAGCACCGCGAGCGCGCTCAAGCGGGTGACGGGAGGAAGCA
>JASHYW010000422.1 GCA_030042885.1 Streptosporangiaceae bacterium
GGAGCCTTCGGCGCGGCGGAGTTCCTGGGTGATCACCGCGGCGGCGCGGATGGCGGGCGGCGCGGAGGGGTCGATGATCAGCAGCACGGACCGCGCGACCGCCTGGCCGCCGCGCGGTCCGGGCTCGATGACCGGGTTGAGGGTGAGATGGAGGGCGGCCGGACCCTCGGCGGCCCAGATCGGCCCGACCGACGCGCGCAGCGCCTCCCGGCCTGCGTGCCGGCCCTGGGCGCCGTCCAGCACCGCGTCCGGGGTGAACAGCGCGACGTAGCTGTCGGCGTCCCGGCGGCTGGCCGCCTCGTCCGCGCGGGTGAGGACGTCCAGGATGGCCAGGCGGTCGGCGGCGGACAGGCTCATGAGCCGGGCCGCAGCCACGCCGCGATCCGGTCGCGGATGTCCGCCGGGAAGATGCTTTTGGGGATGACCGCGTGCACCGCCTTGGGCGGGATGGAGGTGTAGGCCGACCCGGTCTGGTGGGCGTACTGGGTCACCCGGAAGCTGACCGCCATGCTGGCCAGCGCGTACGCCTCCGGCGCGGTCAGGCCCGCCGCGGCCGGCAGCCAGGCAATGAGCTCGCGCAGGCACGCCACCAGCGCGTCATCCAGGCTGGCGGCGAAGCCGATGAGGATCCACGCCTGGCCGGTCTCGCCCACCGGCCCGCGCAACGGGACCTGCCGGTGCAGGTCATAGCGGATGTCCAGGTCCTCGGCCGCGGTCTCGATGGCGGTCTGGTCGACCACCCCGTCCCCTTGCAACGCGTGCACGTCCCCGATCCAGACCCGCCCGCCGGGCTTGGCCACCGGCAAGAACAGGTGGCTGCCCACGCCCAGGTCCCGCAGCACCAGGTTGCCGCCGTAGCCGCCGGACACGATCGCGCTGACCGGATCCGTACCGGCCGGCTCGGCCGCCACCACGCCCAGGAACGGCTCCATCGGCAGCGTGATCCCTTGGGTGAACTCCGCGACCGTCCGGGCCTGGTCGAAGGTGAAGTAGTGCAGGTACGGTTCGGCGAAGTCGTCCGGCAGCGCCCCCACCCCGAGCGGGAAGGAGTTCCAGCCCCACCCGATCGTGCGCAACGCGGTAATGCTCACCTCGATCACGTCGCCCGGCTGCGCGCCGGTCACCTCCACCGGGCCGAGCATCGAGTACGGGCCATGCGGGTAGCGGTGCCGCAGCGGCTCCCGGTCGGCGAAGCTCATGCCGAACTTCGCTTCGTTCCCCCAGTGCGTCCAGGTATTCGGATACCGGACCGTATCCCCGGACGCAATCACCGCCACCGGCTTGGCCGCCGGGTCCAGGTACCCCGACCGCACCGTCTCCGGCGTCGACTCGACCACATGCGTGCTAGCCATTGTTGCCGGTCTCCGTTCACCTATGGCATCCACGGTCGCAGCCGAGGCGCCCCATCGCGCCCGCGAACAGCCTGGCCTGGCTGGTGGGTCCAATCATCGCGGATCCCACCTAAGAACTTCCATCGCCAAGCGGCGGCCGTGCCCGCCACCGCGGCGACACTGCAGGCGGGGAGCGTGCGCCAGACAGCCGTTGCCGTACGGGTCCTTGACCGAGACGAACCAGCCGCAGCTTTTGTGGTCAGGCGTCGCCCCAGCAACGGCTAGGCCTGGCATCCGGCGGCGATCCAATCCCGGAAGAGCTGGACGCTATCCGGCGGCCAGGGCGGCTCGCCGCTGCTCTGCGGCGGCATCGCTCCGGCGCTGACTGCGTCCAGGACTTTCTGCGCGTGGGCCGGATCGCGCATGTACTCGAAGTCGTCCAGCAGAACGCAGGCGACCTTCATGTGCGCGATATCCATGTCGGCGAGCAGCGGCCTGATGTCCTGTGCAAAGCTGACTGCCATCGCCCGGCTCCCATCTCAGCTCGGCTCACTCAGTAATCTCGGTGAGCACCTGCACGATCTCGCGTCCGGGAATCGAGGAGGACCTCGCGCACCGGCCCGGCCCCGCCGACCAAGCTCGTTAGCGGAGCCGGGAGGCCATGCATGCCACCGGCCTCCGTGGCCGCCGCAGACCACCCCACCCTGGTACCATAACCGCAGGCCGCGGCCGACGTACAGCCCAGCCGCGCCAGGCACCGCCCAGCCTGCGTCACGAGACTGCGGTCCTCGCCATAGCCCAGACCTGTCCTCGCCAACACGGCCCATCGGTCCGTCCCTGACACCCAGAAGCGGCAGATCTGCGCACCGATCATCTATACGACCAGCCAACTATGCAACAAACGGAATCGGCGTTACGCGCGATCGCTTCGCTGCCGCATTCGCCAGACACTCACCCTCCGTAATGGCCGTTGTCCAGGCTTGAGGCCGTCACCAGACAGGTCCTGACAGGCGCCATGCTCACCTGACCTGTCGCCGCGCGACCAAACGGAACCCGCTCGTGTCCGACCCGGCCCGGACGGGCCGGAGTGGACCGACCCTGCCGCCGATCACCACCGCGACCTGACCGTGCTGACCGCAGCGGTCAGCGGCGAGCTGGGCAGGGCTGTCCGCACCGTCAACGCCACGCTCGGCATGACCGGCAAGCAGCCCTGCAACGCCTGACCCGCCCCCCGTGTGGCCGCAGGAAATGCCGGATTCCCTGCGGCAACCAGCCCAGGCCAGGCACCGGGACGCGGCGCTGGCCTCGGATGTCGGCCGTCGGCGGCATCCTTGACCTGTAAGCATTTCCTGCGGCAAAAGGGAGGCTGACCATGGGCCAGGCGTTCCCGGCGCCCACGTTCGGCCATGCGGCCGAGGCCTTCCTGATCGCACAC
>JASHYW010000423.1 GCA_030042885.1 Streptosporangiaceae bacterium
CGCGTCGGCGGCGATCTGCCCGGCAAGCAGGCTGCTCGCGATGTTGTGAGTCACCGTGTCCGCGATGCCGTCGACGTAAGGCGGTGCCATCATGGCTCATTCTCCCTTTTGCGCGGTTTGCTGAGTGAATGCAGCTGCCTGCTGTGCAAGAGAAACTTCCGCTGGCGCCATTTTGATCTTTCCCGGGACCGGTGCGCCGAGCAGTTGCCAAGCCTACGCACAAGACGGCCGAAGACAAGGCCAGGGGCAGCCCCGCAGGCTCTACCGCCGCTCAGATCGAGTTCTCTGACCTGCGGGAACGCCCCCGGGAAATTTTTTATTTTCTGTCGTTATCTGCCCGGATAGGCGTGCAGGCATGGCATCCGCCGGGATACCGCTGCTGTGATCTGGGACTGATGTTCTCCCCCGGTCCAGGCGATGAGCACGGCAGAATTGTGCCACTCGGGACAGATGGTGATGACCAGGCCGTATAGTCATGCCTGCCGGTTTCTAATTGACAATTCATCAATTGATGATTCATCAATTCGGCTATGGGTGAGCGATGCGGCGCACGACCTCCAGTGCCTGCGGCAGCGGTCGTATGAGACCAAAGAAGGTTAAAGAAGGAAAGAAGGTAAAGAGGAAGGCGGGAAGCGCCGTCTACGAGGTCGAGGCCGACGACGTCGGACCCTCGCTAGGGAGCGCCCCGGCCAAGGTGAACCGGGTCAGCCCGAGATGCCTGGCTGCTCTCCTGCCTGCCAGAATGTTGTGATGCGGATCTCCGCCAGCTCATCGCGCTCACCCGGGTCCTCAGGCTCCATCCTGAGCATCGGGTCGAGCGGATCAATCCTGTCGATCGGCTCATCTGGCTCGATCCTGTCCATCGGCTCGGCGGGCTCGATCCTGTCGGTAGGATCAGTCGGCTCACTGGCCTCGGCGTTCTCGATCGGCTCAGCTGCCAGCGTCGGCTCGATCTTGTCAGCTCTTTCCCGCTGGTCCATCCTGGCCTGGCGGTCCCGCGGGCATGCCCCGCTCCCACGCCGCCAGCGGTAAACGCGGGAGTCGCGCGCCTCACACCAATGACAGTTGCCAAGGCCTTATGGGTGCCGCTGGTCGACTCATTGGAAATCTGGGCGGGCAGGCGCTGGTGCTGGGGGCAGCCATGCAGGGTGCAGAGGATAGTGTGCGCGTGCGCGTCGCTTGCCTACGGTGCCAGGTGGCGCTTGGGGTACGAAACCTCCAGCTGCGCGCAACCTGCTTGAGCTGCTGACCGGCGAGGCGGACCGGAGCACCCTAGTTCGCGCTAGCCCTCAGGCGCCCCGTCACGGCGCGGGTTCATCACGAGCCGCTCGAACTCTGCCCATGTCTTGCTCCACTCGGTGAGCGGGCCGGCCATCTGCTCCAGCGCCGCAAGCTGCTCGTCGAACATGGCCAGCTGAGCCTGCAGCGCCGCGATGCTGCTTCGCTGCGCGGCGACGCCGCGGGCGAAGGAGTCCAGCTGCGCCGCGGAAACAGCGCCGGGCAGCGGCAGGCCGCGCAGTGAACGCAGGGGCTGCGACAGGACAGACTCGCCGAGCCTGGTCATGCCCGCCAGCCCCTCGGTAATCACGCGCAGCTGAGCGATCCAGGGCTGCATGAGGCTGGCGAAGAGGTCAGATGTGTTCTGGTTATCGGTCACCGGGTTCGTCCTTCCCAGGCCGCTGCGGGCCGCAAGCGCCTTTGTCGCCACGCGATCATTCCCCGCCGCCGTCTCCGGCAGCGCTCCCCTGTGGCCGGTATCTGCCGCTGGGTGGAGCCAGACGAAGCCAGGTGGGGCAAGGCCCGGCAAGAGATATTCCCGCCATCCGCGTGCGGCCCGGGGTGCTCCCGTCGCGGCCAGCACGTGGTCTCAGCTTCCCGGCGGGCGCCGCCGACGGCGTGTGCCGCCTGCGGGTTGTCCGGGGGCGGCCTGCCCGGCCGCAGTGCCGGGACCAGTACGGGCCCGCTGCAGCTCAGCCTCAGCCTGCTCGGCGCGGGCCTGAAGCCCGGCCCGGGCCTCCTCCAGCGCCGCGATCTGGGCTTCCAGGCCCGCCCGCAGCTCGGCCTGGTCCCGCGCGGCGTCCTGCCGGGCCTGCGCCACCTGCTGGTCCGCGGCCTGGCGAGCCCGGTCCAGTTCCGCGCTGACCGCCTCGGCAGCTTCCCGCGCCCGGGCCGCCTCCTGCTCAGCGTCCCTGGCTCGGGACTCGGCCGCGGCCACGCGCTCCTGCGCAGCCCGCTCAGCCTCGGCGGCCCGTGCCTGCGCCGCCTCCCGCACCCGCCCGGCCTCGGCCTCGGCCTGCTCGGCGCGGGCCTGAAGCCCGGTCCGGGCCTCCTCCAGCGCCGCAATCTGGGCTCCCAGGCCCGCCCGCAGCTCGGCCTGGTCTCGTGCGGCGTCCTTACGGGCCTGCGCCAGCTGCCGGTCCGCCGACACACGGGCCCGGTCCAGTTCCGCGCTGACCGCCTCGGCAGCTTCCCGCGCCCGGGCCGCCTCCTGCTCAGCGTCCCTGGCTCGGGACTCGGCCGCGGCCACGCGCTCCTGCGCAGCCTGCTCAGCCTCGGCGGCCCGTGCCTGCGCCGCCTCCCGCGCGCCCACGGCGTCCTGGTCGGCGGCTGCTTTCGCCGCCAGCGCCTCGGCCAGATGCGCATCTGCCTGCAGCGCCGCCAAGCGCGCCTCCCCCGCATCGGCCTCGGCACGCTGGCGGCGCTGCGCGCCAGCGCGCCACCAGGACGCAAACCCCGAGCGGCCCGCATCCTGCGGCCCGGGCATCCCGCCACCACCCTCCCGGGCCAGCACCTGGCGCCGCCGGAACGCGGTCAGCGCCGTATGCGGCTCCCCGGTCACCGGGTCCGGCAGCCCGCAGTACCCCGGCTCCGCTGCCTCCCCTGCCTCCCCCGGCCGCCGCTCATTCTCGCAGCCCGGGTACGCGCATCTGGGGACTTCCTGTCTCGTCTTCGCCATCGGCAGGCTCCGTTCAACTAACCAGCACAGCGTAACCGGGCGGCGCCGGACAGCCGGAACCGGCGACCTACGGCCGCCGGGAATCATCCGGGGCGAACCCCAAGCTGCCACCCGCCATACCACCGGGTCCTGAAGGGTCACAGCCTGGCCCGCCGGTGCCTGAAACCGTCTGCTGCGGTCAGGACGACGTGATAGAAATCACGGACAGCTCAGCCACGCCCGGTGTCCCACCAATGAAACGCCTTCTTCCAGCAGATGGCCAGCGGCCGGCCGCCGATGGCGACGTACGGCCTGCAGCTGCCCGCCCGGCGCGGCCCTGATCCCGAGTTCAAGCAGTGCGTGGCACCGGCGAGCCTGGACACGCCACTACCAGGGCTGGGCGCCGAAGACGCCGACCAGCATGCTGCTCAGCATGCGCAACACCGACGGCGCAGAGCCTTGGTCGAGGACCTGCAGGCGACCCGGCTGCTGCTGGCCCGCCACCTGCTGGCTGCCCCCGGCTAGGTCAGCCCTTGGCGTCGGCACCGGCCCGGCCCTCCGCACGGTCCAGCAGGCGATCGCCGCCGGTCCCCGCTCATGCGCCGTTCACCGGGCACTGACGGACCGCTTCCCGGCCCGTTCTGCAGCCGGAAGCGGGAACTCAGGGATTTGCGGCTTTGCCTTCTGCGCGCCGCCGACTTGGCCGCAGACATCGGCGGCGCGACAGCCACCAGCGACGGCCGCCGCTGGGCGGCCGCCGCGCTGGCCGCTGCGATCACGGCCACGTTCGGCCGGAACGGTTACCAGCGCGCGCCGGACGCCGGATCGGGCGCCGATGCGGCCTCACGTTCCTCGGGCCGCCATTCGCAGAGCTGGGCCTGAGGTGCTGCAGGCGGCCAGGTCAGCACAGCGGGCTCTCACCCTCCCAGACGGCGGCCCGCGGCCCGGCACCCGCTGGCCCGGCACTCCCGGCGTGGCCTGGACCGCGGAGACCGCGTTCTTCGCGCTGTTCGATGCCGCGACCAGGCAGCACGGCCAGGCAGCGACGCTGCTGGACTGGCTCGCCGCGCACCGGACGAAGCTGGGCTCGCTGCCCGAGCAGGTCAATTCCGCCGGCAAGCCGGCCAGCCTAGCCCCGCTCTCTGGACCGATGCGGTGACCCTCTGAACGCTACGACCTCGACCGTAACGCCTTGCAGCGATTCTTCAATAAGGCGAATTTGCGAGCTTGACGAGTCGGACAACCCGACGGCCCGCTGTTCCCGGCCCGGACCGGACGGCGGCTCAGCCGCGACGCCGTCGCGCTGCGGGTCAGCTCCAGGCGCTCCGCTGACGTTGAAATCCGCGAGCATACGACGCCACCCCTCACCGGCATGGCCAGACATCCGGCTCCTATGCTCGGGAATATGGCGATTCAGCGGATGGACCATGTCGGCGTCGTTGTCGACGACCTTGAGGCTGCTACTGCGTTCTTTGCCGAACTTGGCATGGAGCTGGAGGGCCAGGCGCCAGTCGAGGGGCGCTGGGTGGACCGTGTCGTCGGGCTTGACGACGTCCAGGTCGACGTCGCGATGTTGCGGACCCCGGACGGCCACGGCCGGCTTGAGCTGACGAAGTTCCGCACGCCGGCGGCGGTCAGCGCCGAGCCGGCAAACGCGCCAGCGAACACGCTGGGCATACGTCGCATCATGTTCGCCGTCGAAGACATCAAGGACGTCCTTGCCCGCCTGCACGCCCACGGCGCCGAACTCGTCGGCGAGCTGGAGCAATACGAGGACAGCTATCGGCTCTGTTACGTCCGCGGCCCCGAGGGCATCATCGCCGCACTGGCCGAGCAGCTCAGCTGAAGGCTGCCGAAGGGGCCGTTCGCTTCATATGAGGCATATCAACCATGAGCGGCCGGTATATCCATTGCCCGGCGAGCGTACGAGCATGGTCTTTCCGGCCCAAGATCATGTTTGTTCAGTGGCTTCCTGGGAGCTGAGAGGGTAGGCGAGAACGCCGAGGACACGGCGGTTGTCGTTTTGTGAGGGCGGCAGGTCAAGCTTGGCCTCTGCCGGGTGGGTCAAGACGGGCAGCTTAACGCGAGCGGGTTAAAGGTGCATGCTGGTCTGGTGTAGAGGCGGCTGGGCGCAGGCGGCAGCTTGGTCAGGAGCCGCACAGCCGACGTTCACGCATGGGAGGCGTCGTGAGTGACATATACGAGATGGGGCTGGAGGCGAACGCGGCGAACTACGCGCCGCTGACTCCGCTGGTGTTCTTGGACTGGAGCGCGGACGTCTATCCTGACCGGCTGGCGGTCGTGCATGGCAGGCGGCGGTTCACCTGGGCGCAGACTCGCGAGCGGTGCCAGCGGCTTGCCTCGGCGTTGTCGGCGCGGGGCGTGGCCCGTGGTGACACGGTGTCGGTGGTCGCGGCGAACACCCCGGAGATGGTGGAGGCGCATTTCGGGGTCCCGATGACCGGCGCGGTGCTGAACACAGTCAACACCAGGCTGGACGCGGCGACGATCGGCTACATCCTCGATCACGCCCAGGCCCGGGTCCTGATCACCGACCGGGAGTTCTCCCCGGTGGTGGCCGAGGCGCTGCGGCTGTGCGAGGCGAGCCCGCTGGTGGTCGACATCGACGATCCCGAGTACGACGGGCCCGGGGACCGGCTGGGACAAGAGGACTACGAGACCCTGCTTTCTGGTGCGGCGCCGCGGTATGAGCGGGCCGAGCCGGCGGATGAGTGGCAGGCGATCTCGCTGAACTACACCTCGGGCACGACGGGCAGGCCCAAAGGCGTCGTCTACCACCACCGGGGCGCGCACCTGAACGCCGTGGGGAACATCCTGACCTGGGGCATGCCCCGGCACAGCGTTTACCTGTGGACGCTGCCGATGTTCCACTGCAACGGCTGGTGCTTCCCGTGGACGATCGCGGCGAACTCGGGCACGAACGTGTGCCTGCGCAAGGTGGACGCCGCAGAGATCTTCCGGCTGATGCGGGCCGAGGGCATCACCCACTACTGCGGGGCCCCTACCGTGCACAACCTGCTGATCAACGCGCCCGAGGAGCTGCGCGAGGGCATCGGCCGGGTCTGTGCCATGGTGGCCGCCGCCGCCCCGCCGGCCGCGATGATCGAGGGCATGGAGCGGCTGGGGTTCGACTTGACCCACGTCTACGGGCTGACCGAAACCTACGGGCCCGCCGCGGTATGTGCCAAGCACGAGGACTGGGACGATCTGGACGTCGCGGGGCGGGCGCAGCGCAACGGCCGGCAGGGGGTGCGGTATCAGCTCCAAGACGCGATGACGGTCATCAGCCAAGAGGACGGCACCCGCGTGCCCGCCGACGGCCAGACCCTCGGCGAAATCGTGTTCCGGGGCAACATCACCATGAAGGGATACCTGAAAGACCCAGACGCCACCCAGGAGGCCTTCGCCGGCGGCTGGTTCCACTCCGGAGACCTGGCAGTACTTGAGCCTGATGGGTACGTGAAGATCAAGGACCGGGCCAAGGATGTGATCATCTCCGGCGGAGAGAACATCTCCTCGATCGAGGTCGAGGACGTGCTCTGCCGCCACCCCGCCGTCGCCATGGCCGGCGTGGTCGCCCAGCCCGACCCCAAATGGGGTGAGACCCCGCTGGCGTACGTGGAACTCAAACCAGGCGCACAAGCCACCGAGGCGGAGCTTATCGAGTACTGCCGGGCACGCCTGCCTCACTTTAAAGCCCCCAGAACGGTGGTGTTCACACAGCTGCCCAAGACCTCCACCGGCAAGATCCAAAAGCAGGTCCTGCGCGATCAGGCCCGATCCGCCTCCGCCATCGACAGCACAGCTGATTTAGACAGCTCACCCCTCGGTAGCAGGTCACGCTCTGTCATCTGTCTCCACGACTGGTTGCGCGCACAATGCCGCCTGGACGGCAGCGCAGTCACGACAGCCCGGGTGAGACTTACGGCGCGACCAGATCGCCCGGACGACCTCCGGGTCAGGAGGTCCAAAACGCACCGTTATGAGCCCGGACTTCCGCAGACAGTAGGCAAGCGATCAAGCGAAAATGGCGTGCGACCTGCGCAAAGGGTGGGCAGGCTTGATCGATGCGTGTTACTACAGGATCGGGCTGATCGGCGTCAGCTGCTGGCGTCCGTCTCGGTGGTGAAGTCGAAGAACCGTCGTGGCTCGGGGAGCTTGAGTGCGCTGAGGATGGTGCTGGCCAGCGGTGGTGACCGAGCGCTGGGCGACTTGGCCGTCGGTGGTGGCGAGGGTGACCAGGTGCATCCGCTCGAGCTCGTGCCGGATTTTGCGCCAGGTGCCGCAGGCCGTGTTCTCGATGACGCGGATGAGCAGCAGGGCGAGCCAGCACAGCTGGACGTGGGCGCGGATCCGGTCCTCGCGGTAGTGGTAGACGGGCCGCAGCTTGAGGGCGCCCTTCATGTCCCGCCAGCCGCTTTCCACCGCGATCAGCTGCTTGCAGGCGGCGGCCAGGTCGCCGGGGGTGAGGGTCTCGTCGTTGGTGCGCAGCAGCCACTTGCCGTCCAGGCCGGCTTCCCGCTTGATGGCGCCGCGGTCGATACGCAGCAGCCCGCTGGGGGTGCGGCGCAGGAACCGGCGCAGCTCCGGCTTGTCCTTCAAGGACCCGGCCAGCTCATCCCGCTTGCGCTGGTCCACGTGCCGGAGCCGTCGATGAGGCCTTCCAGGTGTTTCACGAGCCGGTCGCGGACTAGCCGGTCCCGCAACGCCTGCTCAGGGTTGTGGCAGATCACGAACCGCTCTGCCCGCTCCCCGGCGTCCCGTGCAGGCACCCACACCTCCTTGACCCGCAGGTTCCCGGCGACGGCGTGCCGGTCACGTGGCTGGGGCCGCGGCGCCATCGTGGTGATCGGCCCCGCTGCCGATAACGAGTTTCACCTGGCCCAGTTCGACCTGGGCCAGGCGACGATGGCGATGATCCTGGCCGCCGCCGACCTGGGCATCGGCAGCTGCCACGCGGGGTCGCAGACATGCCGCTCGCCCGCCAGATGCTCGGCTTTCCCCAGGACCGCAGCTGGGCGCCGCTCATTTCCCTCGGCTACCCGGCGGACCGGCCGCTGGCACCGGTCAAGAACCCCCCGGCGGCGGCCCTTCGGCGAGGTTGTGCACCGCGGCCGCTGGTAGCCCGCCGACGGTGAACGGGGCCCTTGTGCCACCAGCCCGCATGGTAACCGGCCGGGTGGCCAGCCTGAGCGGCCGTCGCGGTCGGCCATCTTCTGACGCTCTGTAATTGACCCTTGCCTGGGCGCAGTGCGAGTAGCCGCCTGATTGGCGCGGATCTGGCATCGCCGCCGGGCGCGGAACTGGCCGTCCAGAACGGGATATCCGGTGCGGCCGGGCCGTGCTGGTGCTGCGTCGCCCTGGCGAGGCCGATGCCCGGCCGCAGCGGACTTGGCCCGGATACGATCGCGAAACTGTCCGGCGGTAAGGCCGCCGTCCCGCCGCCTCGGCCGAGAAGAGTTCTTACTGTG
>JASHYW010000424.1 GCA_030042885.1 Streptosporangiaceae bacterium
CGGTTCTGCTCCGCCCGCTGCCGGGTCGCATGGAACCGCGAGCACATGGGTGATCTGGACACCGAGGCGAGCGCGCTGCGGTGGTCCATCACCGCGATGAGCGAGACGATAGAACGGCTTCCCAGGGTCAGGGCATGGGACCGGCCGCGAGCGTTCGCGGTGATCGGTGAGGCGGTGTGGTGGGTCACCATCGTCGACGCCACGCTGGTCCGCTACCACCCGCAGGCCTACGACGGCGTATTGGCATGCCAGGCCCCGGCGCAACGCCAGCTGACCGAGGGAACCTTGACGGGGCTGCGTTTTGTCCGGAACCGGATCGGCGACCGAGCCGATCTTGCTGAGTTCATCGAGCCCGGCGAGCCCGGGCCGCGCGCGGGCGAAGAGCGCATCACGCAGTGGGCGTGGAAGGCCGAGCAGGCAGCGTTCGGCCCCGGGCGGGTCGCACACGCGCCAATGCAGGATCACGGCCTGCGGCAGCCGCCCGCGGCATGGGCGGCGGCGGCCTGCTTCGCCGCGCGGGTGCTGGATGATCAGCCGCGGGCGGGAGTGCTCATCCACTGCACCGCGGGCAGGCGCCGCTCGGTCATGCTCGCCCACGCGGTGCTGCGGCTGAGGGGGCACGACCGCGCCCGGGCGGCGGCGCTGGTGCTGAGGTGCCGGAGGGAGGCAGTGCTTGTCCCGGCCTACGTGCGCAGCGTCGAGCGGTAGCTCGACGCTGCGGCCCCTGGGACTTCAGCGACCAAGTTTTCCGAGGGCAGGCCTCCAGCCCGGCAAAGGTAAAGGCCTGCGACCGGACCGGCGCGCGTAGCCGACAGGAGCGGCCCGAAACGGGCGTCCGGCCGTGGCGCTGGAGCGCAGAAGCGGGCATTAGCGGGATGTCCGGCGTTCCGCTTCCAGCAGTCATCCAGGCGCCGGCAGGAGCACGTACTGGGCAGGACGCTCACCCTCTCGAATAGCAGTCGCGTTGCGTGACGATCGCTGGCGGCGGGCATCGTGCAAGATCCGATCTGCGCGGCATGCTGTCATCCTTGCCCTGACTTTGATCACGCGCAGATCTGTTCGTTCTGTCCTGATCGCGAGTGCTGGCTTGCGGGAGCCGGTGCGGCATGCAGCAGTTCGTTGTGCCGCGTTTCGCCAGGCGGGCCGGCAGCCAGAGTGGCGCGGGTCTTTGCAGCCCATACCAGCGTGTCCGGCGCAGGACGAGCGTTGGGCGGGCCCGGGCAGTGGACTGGACTACGGACGCACCGGCGGGTAGCGTCGCCTTTCGCAGAGTACCGTTGACCGTACTGAGGGCCGGTGGCCGGTGGATGCGTCGCAAGTGCTCGGCTCCCCGCAGGTTGCCGGGCTGATCGTTGTTCCCAAGGGCTTCGGTGCCTCGGCGTACCGGGCCGTCTCCATCGGGGATCCCATGGTGGCGACCCCCCTTCTGAAGATGACGGAGCGAAACCTCCGGACGGGCCGGCAGCAGCTGAGCGACGTGGTGGTCGACACTCCGCGCTTCACCGGCTACGGCTTGCTGGCTCTTACAGAGCAAGAGCTCGCGCTGGTGTCGGGCCCCGGACATGCCGTGCACAAGGTGATCGCCCGCGTGCCGCGAACCGAGATTGTGTTCGCCGACCGGGTGGGCCATGGGTTCCCGAACCCGACCTTCTCCCTCGTGGTCGTATTCGACAAGGGCCACGCGTGGTATTTCGAGGTGCAGTGGAATCGGTGGCGCGCGGTCAAGAAGATTCTCCCCCTGCTCAAAGCAGGGCAGCAAGCCGCTTCGCAAAGCTAGCACCGGGGTGACCGTTTCCCGGTTACGTGCGGCAAGCGCGGGGCACGGGCAACCCCGCTGCAGCATTATAAATGGCCAGGCGGCGTGCCAGCGGCGCGGTTGAGCTCCTGAGCGGACGGGGCACTCTGCCCGGCGGCCACGACCAGACCGATGCCTGGTCAGGCCAGGCAGCGGCCACGCACAGGCGAGCTGGCCGTCGCTGCCGCGTGGGGGGCGGGCCGCGTCCCGGCCCTGGCAGGCTGCTCCGGCCGGCGGGCAGGAGCGGTGACGTCTCGCTGCTGGTTCCTCGCAACGCAGCGGTCCGCGATCGCCGGATCCGTGCCGGTGCACGCCGCCCGGCAGGCGCTTGGCGATCTTGAGGGCTGATCGAGCAGCTGCCAGAACGGAATTGCGGCGCCGCGCTGGCGGACCAGCCGTGGCCGCGCGCCGGGCCGCCGATCATGCAGAGCAGCGGCCCGACCGGAAGCTCGAGCCTGTCAGCCAGCCACGGCTCAAGCGCGGACCACGCCCACGCGTCCATGCCGACCTCGCGGCGGCGATTCTTCTTACCGGCCCTGACCAGAATCGAACCCCGGACGGCGGTCAAGGTCGGTCTGGCTCAACGCGAGCGCCTCGTCGATCCGCACCCCGCGCGCCGCAGTACGGCAAGCATGTTGAGCCGGTCCGTGGCGGTCGTGGCCGGTCTGGCGCCGGGGCAGTGGGTCGGGCGCTTGACGGCTAGCCCCAGGCCGATTGACGTCCTGGCCGGGACGGCGCATCCTTTCCTGGTAGGCGGCCCGGGTTCTCGGCGGGGCCGGGAGCAGGGGAGCAGGCCATGGCCGCGGTCCCGGATGATCAGCTCGGTGCGGGCACGGACCCGGTTCTCTTGCAGGAGAGCTGGCTCTGGCCGCACGTCCTGTTCGGCGGGCTGCTCGCGGTGGTTGTCCTGGCGCTGTGGAGGGGGCTGGCGGGGGCCCAGACCGCGGGCGGCCGGGTGGCGGTGGCCGTCATCTTCGGCGCGGCGGCGGCCCTGGCGGCGTGGGCGTGGGTGGTGATGATCCGGCGGCGCGGCCGCCTGGAGGTCACCGGCCAGGCGATCACCTATGCCGGCGGGAAGGGCCAGCCGGTGACCCTGTCCCGCGAGCAGGGAGACATGCTGCGCGTCGTGCAGATGGGCGCACCCCGGTACCCGAGGCGGTGCCTGACGATCCAGGGGACCAGCACGGTCATCCCGCTGAACTTTTTCAGGCTCAGCGAGGTACGCCAGGCATGCACCGCCCGAGGCTGGCAGTTCTGGCAGGCGCGGGTCCTGGACGCGGACCGCGGCAGAAACCGCCGCCGGTAATTCCCTGCCCTCCAGCAGCACGCCGAGGTTGCAGGCGGCCATCGGCGCCGCGTCGGGGTGCCCGGATTCCATGGCCCGCCGGTAGGCGGCCTCCGCGCCGTCGGCGTCGCCTTGAACCCGCAGGATGTTCCCCAGGTTGAACACGGCTACCGGCGCGGCGTCGGGGTGCCCGGAGTCGATCGCCCGCCGGTAGGCCGCCGCGCCCCCCGCGTCCCCCTGGCCCTCCAGCAGCAGCCCGCACAGGCACGCGGTCTGGCGGTTCCACCCGGACCTCATCTCGGCCGATTCAGGCGACCGGGAGGTAAGCATTCACCCCGTGTGCGCTGAGTAGTACTGATCGTGGTTCGCGTCAGGCGGCTATTGCGGACGGGCCACGCCATGACCGCCGAGGTTGCGCTGTGGGCTTGGCTTTGCGGGTCCGTTCCGCCCTGTGCCGCTATCGTGGTGTCAGCATCGGGCCAGCGCGTTCTCAAGAAAGCTGGTAGCCCGGCGGGCCACGGTCACAGTTTCAAGCAGGACGCCGATCTCTTCGAGTCCCTGCCGTGAGCGATCGGCGCCGGCGAGCCCGACCGCTCCGGACAGCACGTCCCACAGCGCCAGGTCTTCCACCGCCGGGGTTGCCGTCTCCTTGAGGTAGGCGTCGAGGAAGACGCCGGGAGCATCGCCGCCGGGATGGATGGCCAGGTCCATCCGGAAGCGGGCTACCTCGTTGCCCGCTGGCATGATCTTGGCTCGCTCCCAGTCGACGATGCCGGTCAGCACCTCGCCGGCAAACAGGAGATTGCCGAGATAGAAGTCGCCATGGCAGAAGGCGCTCCTGGCTACCCTGGCCCGGTGCCGGAGCTCGGCGATCACCTCGGCAGCCGCCTTTCCCAGCGCTGGAGGCAATCCGTCGGGGGTCCAGCGATCCAGCAAGCGCGGCCACGTCGGGATCTCGGCCGGCACCTTGCTCAGCGGGATGGCATGAAGGCGGGCCATGGCGGCTGTCGCCCTCCGCAGCCAGGTCACACCGCGTGGCATCTCGTGCAGCACGGTGCCGGGGAGCGCGCCCATCACGACAGCGGGATCACCAAAGCAGGCGCCGTCGTGGTCGAGGAACAGCGGCGGCGGGCTGGGGACCGGGAAGTGCTCGACGGCGGTGAGCGCTCGCCATTCTGCGGCGGCTCCGGCCCGATCAGCGGGGAAGCGCTTGAGGACGACCGGCTGGGTGCCGCTTCGGGTAGTCACCAGGATGCGCTCTGCCGTCCGGGAACCCCGGCCGCCGGCCAGGCGCTTAACCTCACCAATCGACGTCGCGTCATCGATGACCGACAGGATCACCTCCCGCCCGCCCTTACCGAGCGCGGGTTGTCTTACTTCCTGGTTCACCGGCTCATCATCTAAGGTGAGGTCTCGCTCGGCAAACATCCGGCTCCCGTTGCCGGGCGCGGATTGAACGCGGCGCTGGCCTGGCTGATGGTGTCGGTTTGGTCACTGAGGGAAGCGGTATCGGGGTGCTGTGATGTAGTAGCGGTGTGCGTGAGAGGCCGGATGCGCCTGATGGGGTTGCCGCGCTGCAGGAGGCGAACACGCGGCTGCGGGCGGAGAACGCGGAGCTGAGGGCGCAGATCGCGGAGCAGGCGGAGAAGATCGCGCGGCTGGAGCGGCTGATCACCCGCAACTGCCTGTGCGTAAGGCGCCGAGTAGCGCCGGGGACCCTTCCCGGCTGGTGCGACGGTGATGACGGCGGCCCTGGAATGACCTCCGGCGGCTACCCTCAGTGATTCCCGCCGGGCCGACGACCCGGGCCCGGTGCCGTCGTCCTGGCGCCTCACGATCACCTGCTTATCAGCCATGACAGACTGTAACGAACAATTTGTGATCAGCTAGCTGCAATCCGCGCATATCGATTATGAGCGTGAGGTAGATGTGCGGCGCTGCTGCGCTAGAGCGAGCAGATGATCCGTTCTCGGTGGCGGGAAGGAGACAGCCTGGCCCTCTGTGCTCATGCGACGCCTGGTGTCCTGCCCGAAATCGCCGGTGTTGGGAGGGTGAGCTCACCGGCACGGCTGCGGGCTGTGGCCCTGCTCACGGGTGCACCGCGGGGACGGCGCAGACCATGCCGTTGCTGAAACCGGCCGAGCCGATGCCGAGCGCCAGGTTGAAGCGGCCACGCATGTTCTCCAGGGCGATGTGGTGCGTCAATTCCACGATCTGGCCGTCATCGAGATGCCGACGGAGCCTGTCGAACAGTTCGCCGGGGACTCGTGCCGGGGTGCGGGTCATGCCGACCGCGTAGTCCAGGACGAGCTTGTCCAGCTCCGAGAACAGCGGGCTTGTCTGGTAGCTGGGAAGGGCCAGGATCTCCTCGTCGGTCAGGCCCCACCGGCGGGAGATGGCCGAGCCCATGTCGATGCAGTATTCGCAGTGGGTGAGGGTGGCCGTCTTCAGCTCGGCCAGGGCGTGCAGCCTGTTGTCCAGGCGGTGCAGCCTGGCTGTCGCCTGTTCGAGCTTGGCGTAGCCCTTGAAGAGCACGGGCACGTGCGCGTACATCTCGAGCGGCTCGATCATCTGCTCCGTCTCCCGCCCGGTGAGCTTGGCGATGCTGCGCCGGGTGAAGTGGTAGGCGATCTTCACGTACAGTCCGGCGTCGGTGGATGAGACTCCGTTGATGCGGGCCATGTTGGCTCCTCCTTCCTGACTGCCGGCGGCTCCTCCGGCCTGCCGGCGGCCTTGGGCCTGCTGTGGTGCGGC
>JASHYW010000425.1 GCA_030042885.1 Streptosporangiaceae bacterium
TGACCGAGATGTTGACGATCTTGCCGCGTCCGGCTTGGAGCATGTGCGGCACGACCGCCCGCGCGACCAGGAAGTAGCCGAGGACGTTGGTGGCGAGCAGATCGCGGAAGCCGTCCGGGCTGACCTGCCAGAAGCCCATCGGGTCGGTCATGAAGTCCGGGTTCACGGTGCGCATGCCGATTCCGGCGTTGTTGACCAGCACGTCGATGCCGCCGAGGACGGTCAGGACGCGGTCGACGCCCGCGGAGACAGACTGCTCATCGCGAACGTCCATCACGAGCCCGGTCGCACGGCCACCGAGGGCGCTCCGGGCGGCGGCATCCTGGACACGCTGTTCGGTCCGGCCGGTCAGGACGACCCGGGCTCCGGCGTCGGCCAGCGCCTGGCTCATGGCGAAGCCCAGCCCGCTGGTGCCCCCGGTGACGAGCGCGCGGACTCCATCGAGTACCGGCGTGGACCTTGTGTCAGATGGCTGAGTCATGTCGCCGACGTTACCGTGCAGGGGGTTTTTCCTACTCGGGCTTACCGCCACTCCCAATCGCATGGACGGCGGGCGCCGACGGGTCAGGATCCGGCGTATCAGGAGGAGCCGTGAGCACTCCGAAGGGGTGAATGACCCGCCAACCACGGGGGTAGCGCGGGGACGTCCGATGTTACGTCCGGCCGCGCATGAGGCCCTGGGGACCGGAGGCCCGCATGCTGGAGCCGCAGAGCACGGCGCTGTTCGCGCTGCTGATCGTGATGTTCGGCGCGCTGGTATGGCGGATCATGGCCGGCCGTCGCGTGGTCTTCCGCGTGCTGGCCGCGTGCCTCGCCTTCGTGACCGCCATGGTGTTCGGAGTGCTGGCCGTCAACAGGTACTACGACTACTACCAGACCTGGGGCGCGATGATGGCAGACCTCACCCACCAGGGTGTCGGCGCGGCGTCCGGGGTACCCGACGTCAAGCTCGAGTCCGGCGTGCAGTCTGGGACGCCGGCCGGGACGCTTGACGGGAGCCGTGCCTACCTTGAGCTGGCGCAGCGGCAGGGATACCTGCTGCGGCTGATGGTGACCGGTCAGCGCAGCCGCATCACCAGGGCGGTGTACGTCTACCTGCCGCCGCAGTACTTCCAGCCGGCGTACCAGGCCTACCGGTTCCCGGTGATCGAGCTCATCCACGGCCAGCCCGGCGAGCCGCAGGACTGGATCACCGTGGCGGGCGTGACACAGACCTTCGGCCGGATGCTGGAGGACAAGCTCGCCCAGCCCGCCGTGCTGGTCATGCCGGACGCGAACGGTGGCCGGGCCATCTCGCTGCAGTGCCTCAACCAGGCGGGCGGCGCGCAGGACCTGACCTACCTGGCGGTGGACCTGCCGGCCCAGATCGCACGCACCCTGCGGGTGCTGCCGCCGGGCGCCGGGTGGGGCGTGGCCGGCTATTCCGAGGGCGGGTTCTGCGCCGCCAACATGGCCCTGCGCTACCCGGACCGTTACGGGTTCGCCGGGGTGCTCAGCGGCTACTTCACGCCGGACGACAACCAGCTGGCCGGGGGCCGCCTGGTCAGCCCGTTCGGCGGCAATGGCGGGCTGCGGGAACAGAACACCCCGCTCGACGAGATCCGCACACTGCCCACGGCCGCGGTCATCCCCCGGTTCTGGCTGGCCGCGGGGGCCGCCGACGGGCAGGACGTGGCCGACGCCGAGGTCTTCTGGCAGGATCTGCGGCTGCGGCAGCAGGATGTGGCGCTGACGCTCACCCCGGGCGGAGGGCACAGCATGACCACATGGCGGGCAGAGATCCCGTCGATGCTCACCTGGATGACCCGGGGCCTGGCCCGGGCGGCCGCGCCGTCCGGGCCAACCACGGCCCGTTCGGTACAAAATTCTCAATGATCCCGGACGGACCGTTGTGCTACGGTCCCGGCGGTGAGACAGCCGGCCTACGCAGTGGGATGTGCTGTGATCCTGGCATGGACTTCGATGCGGGTGCTGCCGATGGCCAGGAGCGTTATTTCCGGGCCATCGCGGTGCGGTGGCGGTCGCGCAGCTCTATGATTCGCCGCCTGCGGGCGGAGACCAGCAGGTCAGGTGAGCCCAGGCGCACTGCCGGGTAGGCGCTGGCGGGCTGGATTCCGGCCGCGTGCATGATCTGGTACGCGCGTTCGGAGACGCTCGACTGCCGCAGGCCGAAGTAGCTCATCAGGTCCTTGACCCGCAGCTCACCGGGTCCTTGGCCGAAGCGCTGGTTGCCCTTGCCGATGACCCAGCACACCGCGGCCGCGATGACCTCGGGCTTGCCTGTCGCCTGCAGCATCCCGGACAGGCCCGGCACCGCGCGGGTTAGCAGCCGTCGGCATGCGGTCCGGTACTCGGCACCGAGCAGGTCATCGCTGCAGCGGTCGCAAGCTGTCAGTACCTTCCCGGCCCGGTCGCGGACCTCGGCGGGAACCTGGTCCCAGCCGAACTCCTCGTCCGGCAGCGGCGTATCGTCCAGCAAGTCCAGCGCATCCTGTCCGCCGACCTCCCCGGCCAGCTCGTCCAGGAGGTACCGTTCGGCCTGGAACGGCTCGCTTTGCCACGGTTCCTCGTCGCCGAGCACGCCCATGGCGGCGAGCAGTGCCATCGGGCCCTGCGGCCGGGGCGAGCGGATGGTCCGCTGGTATTCCGGCTCGTACTCGTCGACCGCGGCGAGCGTCTGGTCGGTCAGCGCCGGCCGGATCTCGCGCTCTGCATGACAGAACCGGATGAACGCGCGCAGCAGGGCCGGCGCCTTGCTCAGGTGTTCCGGGCTAGCCATGATCTTGCGCGGTATCCAGTCGGCCAGCAGGATCTCCACCGCGGTTGGGCTCCACCGCAGCGGGTCGCCCGGCCCGTAGTCCGTGCCGAACCACAGGAACTGATCCAGCAGGTCCCGGTGCCCAGCGTCGTCGAGCGGCCTGCCGAACTGAGAGGCGAAGAACCGGTTCGCGAGCTTCTTCTTCGCGGCCTTGCTCCACTTCGGCCGGACGTAACCGGTCCCATCCTCGGGCAGCAGGCGGAGCAGCCACTCGGTTAGCGGACGGGAGGCCGGCCAGGTGTCCGTCTCAAACGGCGGGAACATGATCGCGCCCACGTCGATCGCCTCGGCAACCCGGGCTCGCGCGTCGGCGAGGCCGATATCAGCGAACCTCACGTCCGGGTCGTCCGTCGCCCTCCGCATATGCTCCACGACGTCACCGATCGGGCTCGGCGCCGGGAAGCCGTCCTTCACCACCGTGCCGAGGTTGTGATCGATGTAGATGGCCGCGGTCAGCTCGTGGCCCGGCAGCCGCGCGCCGAGCAGCACGTTAACCCCGTCGCCGAGCACGTGCGTGCTCTCCACCGCGCGGTAGACCGATGTGTCGCCCAGCCGGCCCAGCCAGTCCGGCAGCGGATGCGGCCGCGTCGCCAGCGCACGCCGGGCCCGGGCCCGGGTCAGCTCGTCCGGCCCGAGTTCGGCCAGCGCGGCGAGCAGCGCCGTGGTCTCAGGAAGCACGACCTCGGCGAAGGATTCCAGCAGCGTCGGCAGCGTGGCGCGCTCTGGCCCGCCGGGGCGCTCGCGCTCGAACGGGTTCTGCCCGCGCGGGTCGATGGCGGCCAGCAGGGTGCTCACGTAGGCGAGGAAGTCCACTGGCTCGCCGCTGGTGAGCCGCTGGCGGACGTCCGCCAGCAGGTCACCCGGGCCGTGCCCTCGCGTTCGCGCCGAACGTGCCTGCCGCCTGCGCTTGTCCTGCCCGCCATGTCGGCGGCGACTGTGCGGGCGTCCTCCGCGCTTGGCCATGAACGGTAACCTACCGGAGCCGCCCTGGATTACGCCTGGGGGGCTGACGCAGCGGCTGCCTTCCACCCCGCCTTGCGGAACCGGTCCATCAGCAGCGGCGGGACAATCCCGATGGCGAGAATCCCGGCCAGGATCAGGACGACGTACGCGAGCGCGTTCACGTGGCCGAACTGCGACGGCGGGATGAACCCGATGGCCAGCGCGGCCACGGAGGTGAAGAAGCTGTTGACGTCGTCCAGCCGATGTATCTCCGAGCCGGCGTGGGCACGGCCGGCGGGACCGGGCGCGGCCGGACGCGAACTGGAGCGATGGCCGGGGCGAGCGCTGCTCGCGGCCGGTGGCGCCTCCGGACGAACATGGATTACCGCGGCTGAACGTCTACTGGCCAGAACGGGCCGTGGTGCTACGGTCCGAGCCCGGCTTGGAGGGGTGCCACAGCTGGACGGTCAGCGTGCTGTCCCGGTGCAGCTGCTCGCCCGGGGCGGGCATCTGGCCGACGACGAGGCCCTCCACCGGCAGCGGGTGCGGCGTCAGCTGGACCGGGGCCACGTGCAGGCCGACCCGGCCGGCCACTTCCATGCACGCGCGGAAGAACAGTCCCCTGACATCCGGCACCACCATCCGGGCATGCGGATCCGAATACGGCTCCAGCGCCTCCACGTCCG
>JASHYW010000426.1 GCA_030042885.1 Streptosporangiaceae bacterium
GCGACCGGCCCGTACGCCGGGGAAGGATTCGACTGCCCCGCGCTGGACACCCTCTTCCTCGCCGCGCCCGTCGCCCAGAAGGGACGGCTCGTCCAGTACGCGGGCCGCGTCCTGCGCCCTTACGAGGGCAAAGCCACCGCCGAGGTCCACGACTACCACGACGAGCTCACCGGCGTCCTGGCCTCATCCCTGGCAAAGCGCGTGCCCGGCTATACCAGCCTCGGCTTCCCCGACCCCCGGAAACTCCCCTACACGCCAAGCGCCAACGCGGCGACCATGACCTGATCGAGTCGCTCCACGGTGCACGCCGACCCTGGACTATAGGATTTGCTATAGTCATGGGCGTGGACGAGTGGGACATCTACCAGACCGATGAGGTCGCCACTTGGCTACGGAAACTCCAGGACAGCGACCCGAAGACTGCTGACCTGGTCGATGATGCCATCTACACGCTAAGTCGCTCAGGACCCGCGCTGGGTCGGCCGCTCGTGGACACCATCACCAACTCGAAGATCGCGAATCTGAAGGAATTGCGGTCCGGCTCCCGCGGACGCAGCGAGGTCCGCATCCTGCTCGTCTTTGACCCGTGGCGCTCCGCGATCCTGCTCGTCGCTGGCGATAAGGCGGGGAACTGGACCAAGTGGTACGCACGGATGATCCCTCGTGCCGAACAGCTCTACGAGATCTACCTGAAGGAACGGGCAGCGGAGGAAGGCAGCCAGTGACCAGCTACACCAAGTGGGACCGCGACGCCTACATCGAGCGCGTCGGCGGACCTGAAGAAGCCGAACGGCGCCGCAAGGCCCTGATGGCCCGGCAGAGCGGCCAGCGGCTCGCCGAGGAGCGCAAGCAGCGCGGCCTCACCCAGGCCCAGCTCGCCAAGACCATGGGCGTCACCCCGGGCCGGGTCTCCCAGATCGAGCGGGGCGAACTGTCCACCATCGAGGCCATCGCCCGCTACGTCCAGGCACTCGGCGGGCACTTGGAGCTGGTCGCCAACTTCGCCGACCACACCCTCACGGTGACCACTACCGAAGCCGCCTGACAGCAGGACTCTGCGAAGAAGCGAAGACCCAGCATCCGGCCCCCGCCATGGAGTACGGGCGTTGGCCGACAGGAGCTCGCGTCGCCCCGTCGTTCACAGGAGCGTTGCGTGAAACAGCTGGCATCTCGCGCCGACGTCCTTACAACGGTCGGCGCCGGGCGCCGGGAGCCAGAAACGGGAGCCAACGCAGTCAGCCGTCCCCAGACCCAGCGCGACGTACCCAGAATGCTCTCGCAGGTCACGGGCTCATCATTCGACTCAGTCCGACGGTAACAGACACGCGGAACGACTCTGGATTTCTCTGACACGGAAGAGGTCACGGGTCAAATCCAGTACGGCCCACGTATCGTTACCTGGCCTTTTGGTCGTGGTAGCCCTCGTCGGCGGACGGCTCACCATCCAGATGCGAGATCGTGATGTCGTCCTCGGGATCCGCGAGCTTTCGTGGCGCCTCGGGCGTCGAGCACTGCCCGCGCGAACGTTGTGGCCGAGACCGGCTGGCCTGGCCCGGCGTAAAATTGCTGCTGGGTGCTCGGTCAGAGGGGGCCAAATGGGCAGCGGTGCTCTAATCAGGAAAGCGCCCGGATCGCTGATCGGGCGCGATGACGATCTTGAGTACATCACCACATTTGTCGATCAAGCGGCTGTCTCTGGTGGCGCCCTGCTGCTGTCAGGAGAGGCTGGCGTCGGCAAGACCGTGCTGCTGGACGCGGCGGCAGCGCACGCCGAGGCTGCGGGCAGCCAGGTGCTCAGAGCTGCCGGTGCGGAATTTGAGGGTGCGGTCAGTTTCGCCGGCCTTAACCAGTTGCTTCGCCCGCTGCTGAGCCAAGCGCGGGGGTTGAGCGCGGCCTATCGCAGGGCGTTGGCCGTTGCGCTGGGTGTGCGTGAGGGCTCATCGCCAGATCAGCTGATGTTGTCCAACGGCGCTGCAGGCGCTCGCCGACGAACACGCCAGCCTCTGCCGGACCCACAACTACCGGCTGCTGGAGCTTCTCGGGGGGGTGTACCTGCAGGCCATGCTCGCCGCGGCGCGCGGTGACGACGCCACCACGAGGGCCCTGACCGACCAGATGGCCAGGTGGGCGATTCCCCGCCGGGTCGGGCTGATTGTCCGGCTCGCGGCTCAAGCGAGAACGCTGTCGGCGCTCACCCGCGGTGACTTCGAAGCCGCCTACCAGTCCGCGACCACGATCACCCCGCCGGGCGAGCTCGCTGACCACGTACCGCACGCACTGTGGCTGACCCTGGACCTCACCGAGGCGGCCATCCGGACCGGCCGGCATGCCGAGGCTGCGGCTCACGTAGCTGCCGTGCGCCAGGCCGGCGTCGCCGCGATCTCACCCCGGCAAGCTTTGACCATCGAGGGAGCGGCCGCGATCGCGGCCCCCGATCACGAGGCCGCCGCGCTGTTCGAACGAGCGCTCACCGTGCCCGGCGCCGACCGCTGGCCGTTCGACCGCGCCCGGATCCAGCTCACGTTCGGCGAGCGGCTCCGCCGGATGAAGGCCACTACCGACGCACGGGCCCACCTGACCGCAGCGCTTGATACCTTCCAGCGGCTCGGCGCGGTGCCATGGGCAGCGCGGGCTGGCAGCGAGCTCCGTGCGACCGGGCTGACCATCGGTCATCTGGCCGACACCGGTCCTGCATCACTGACACCCCAGCAACGCGAGATCGCAACGCTGGCTGCAGCCGGCCTGACCAACAAGCAGATCGGTGAACGGCTGTACCTCTCACCCCGGACTGTGGCCACCCACCTGCACCAGGTGTTCCCCAAGCTCGGTATTACCACCCGGGCCGCACTACGCGACGCGCTGGCCGGCCTTCAGCCCGAGCGCCCGTAGCCCGTAAGCGCCGGTCGCCCGGCAACTGAGCCGGCGCCGCGCCGGCGAGGTGGCCAGGACCTCTGGCGGCGGCAGCCGCCAGATCTACGTCATTTGATCGAAGCGATCCCTCGGTGTCGGCGCCTAACATCATCGGCATGTCAAGACCCTGGCGCAAGCGATAGGAGACCACGTGAGTAGCGAATCAGGGGCACGCAACGTCGTGCTCGTGCACGGCGGGTTCGTCGACGGGTCCGGCTGGCAGGCGGTGCATGACCTGCTGACGAAGGACAGCTACCGCGTTGCCGTCGTGCAGAACCCGACCCTGTCACTGGAGGACGACGCGACCGTCACGCGGCGGGTCATCGACGGCCTGGACGGTCCGGTCGTCCTGGTCGGCCACTCCTATGGCGGGGCGGTGATCACCGAGGCGGGTCTGCATGAGAAGGTCACGGCCCTGGTGTATATCGCGGCATTCGCCCCGGACAAAGGTGAGTCGGTCAACACGCTCATCGCCGGTTTCCCGGCCGACGGGCCGCAGCCGCCGATCCTGGCGCCCAAGGA
>JASHYW010000427.1 GCA_030042885.1 Streptosporangiaceae bacterium
TCGTGGCCCGCACCACGGGCTCGTAAACCCGGTCGATCTTGCCTTTCTGCGGTTCCGAGCCGCCAGGGAAGTCGCTCGGGTTGGTCACCCGCAGTTCCTGGCCGGTGTCCATGACGACGCGGTAGACGGCGTTCGGAGAGGTGGAGATCAGCGAGAGGCCGAATTCCCGCTCGAGCCGCTCGCGGACGATCTCCATGTGAAGCAGGCCGAGGAACCCGCAGCGGAACCCGAACCCGAGCGCGGCGCTCGTCTCGGGCTCATAGACCAGCGCCGCGTCGTTCAGCCGCAGCTTGTCCAGCGCGTCGCGGAGGTCGGGAAAGTCGTCGCCGTCGACCGGGTACAGGCCGGAGAAGACCATCGGCTTGGGGTGGCTGTATCCGGCCAGCGGCTCGCGGGCGGGCCGGACCGCGCTGGTCACGGTGTCGCCGACCCGGGCCTGGCGCACGTCCTTGACCCCGGTGATCAGGTAGCCGACCTCCCCGGCGGCCAGGCCCTCGCTGGGCGTCGGCTCGGGCGAGATGACTCCCACCTCGAGCGTCTCGTGCGTCGCGCCGGTGGACATCATCACGGACCGCTCGCGCCGCGACAGGCGGCCGTCGACCATCCGGACGTAGGTGACCACGCCGCGGTAGGTGTCGTAGATCGAGTCGAAGATGAGCGCCCGCGCCGGGGCGTCCGGGTCGCCGGCCGGGGCGGGGACGAGGCGGACGATCTCGTGCAGCAGGTGCTCGACGCCCTCGCCGGTCTTCGCGCTGACCCTCAGGACCTCGCTGGGATCGACGCCGATGATCCCGGCGAGTTCGGCGGCGTAGCGGTCCGGCTGGGCGGCGGGCAGGTCGATCTTATTCAGCACCGGAATGATCTTGAGGTCGGCGTCCAGGGCCAGGTACAGGTTGGCCAGGGTCTGCGCCTCGATGCCCTGGGCGGCGTCCACCAGCAGGACGGCGCCCTCGCAGGCGGCCAGGCTGCGGGAGACCTCGTAGCTGAAGTCCACGTGGCCGGGGGTGTCGATGAGGTTGAGCACGTACTGGTTGTGATCGCGGCCGGTCCAGGGGAGCCTGACCGCCTGGCTCTTGATCGTGATGCCGCGCTCGCGCTCGATGTCCATCCGGTCCAGGTACTGCGCTCGCATCTGGCGCTCCTCCACCACGCCGGTGAGCTGGAGCATCCGGTCCGCCAGGGTCGACTTGCCGTGATCGATGTGGGCGATGATGCAGAAGTTCCTGATCACCGCCTGGTCGGTGTGGGCCGGCGTGGGACGGGGCGGCTGGGCCTTCTGGCCGGTGCTGCTGGCAGGGCTCGCCTGGCTGACGGGCCTGGGGCGGCCGGCCGGGCTGGCAGGGCTGGTGTGTGACACGCACGTCCGTTTCGGGTTACTCGCCGCCTCGCGGCCTGGTGTTCCATGATCCCATGTCGGGCGAGGCACCTCGCCCGACGGCGGGCGGGGCAGGCTGCGGCTTCCGGTTTGAGTGTAGGGCTTCGGCTCGGATAAGCTTCCTCGTCGCGTCACCCACCCCACTTTGAAGGACTTCCACGCGTGGCGAACATAAAGTCCCAGATCAAGCGAAACAAGCAGAACGAGAAGGCGCACCAGCGGAACAAGGCCGCCAAGTCGTCGCTGCGCACGTCGGTACGCAAGTTCCGCGCGGCCGCGGACGGCGGGGACCTGGAGGCGGCCGAGACCGCGCTGCGCGCCGCCTGCCGGCAGCTCGACAAGGCCGCGAGCAAGGGCGTGATCCACAAGAACCAGGCCGCGAACCGCAAGTCGGCGATGGCCAGGCGCTACGCCGAGCTCCTGCAACCGGCCTAATGCCGTACCGGGCACCCTTGCCCCGCAGGTCTCAGTCGCCGCACCCGCCTGCCCCCGCTGTCGCCCTCGTGCGCCGCGTGCGGGATCGTGGACATCTACCCTCGTATTTCAGGGTGAATGTCCACGATAATGATTTCGGGCCGGCGCGGGGGCGTGACCGGCGCGGGGGCGTGGGCGGCCTGACTATCCTCAAGACGTGGACTGGAGCCTGTTCGGCTGTGCTCGCAAGGGCCACGTGACGTACGCGCCGGACGAGCCGGCGCTGCGGGAGCGGGTGATGGCGCAGACCGCGGGCGGAACCGCCTGGCGGTGCCTGCGCTGCGGCGCGTTCGTGACCGACGGGCAGCACTCCAGCGGTCCGGCCGCGGCGGCGCCGCTGGTACGCCGGGGTAAGGAACTGCGCAGCCAGCTGATCCTGCGCGTGTTCGCGGTGGAGCGGTTCCTCCGCTTCGGTATCTTCGCCGTCGCGGCCTACGGGGTGTGGTGGTTCAGGTACGACCAGGCCAACATCGAGCGCGCGTACAACAACGACCTGCCGGACATCCGCGCCCTGTACCGGGACCTCGGCTTCGATGTGAACCACTCCAGGCTGCTCGGGCTGATCCATGAGTCGTTGACGCTCACCCCCCGCACGCTCACCTATCTGGCCATCGGGCTGGCCGCCTACGCCCTGATCGAGCTGGTAGAAAGCGTCGGGCTGTGGCTGGGCCAGCGGTGGGGCGAGTACTTCGCCATGGTGGCGACCTCGGTCTTCCTGCCGTGGGAGATCTACGAGCTGGCCGGGAAGATCACCTGGCTGCGGGTGGTGGCGTTCGCGATCAACCTGCTGCTCGTCATCTACCTGGTGTGGACCAAGCGGCTGTTCGGCGTCCGCGGCGGCAAGGCGGCCTACGACGCCAGGTTGCGCACCGAGTCTGTCATCGAGGTGGAGCAGGCCGCGCTCGCCGCGGCGTCACCCGGCCAGCCCGGGGCCTTATCCCGGAAACGCTGATTCCACGGTCCGTTCGGCACAAATAAATCAGGGATTACGGCGGTTGGCGGAGGTACGGCGGCCGGCTTGCCGGTGCTGCCGCGTAGCAGGTAGGCG
>JASHYW010000428.1 GCA_030042885.1 Streptosporangiaceae bacterium
AGAAGGACCGGCTCGTGTACGACATCCAGTCCGACGTGGTCACCATCATCGCCTGCCGTTTCCACTACGACGACCACTGACCCGAACGTGTCATCACCACGAGCCAGAGCCGAGTGTTGTGCCCGCCCGGCATGGCTTAGGCCCAGCGGCGATGGCCGCCGGGCCTGCTCGGCAGCAGGCGCGGTGGAGGGCGGTCAGGCATTCGTCTGCCGTGACATCGGCCGCGCCGGAATGACTGCCGCGGCAGCTCGATGGGTCTCCGCTGAGCACGCCAAGCTGGAGATAGTCTCCTATTCAAGCTTCAACGTGAGGTGCTCTGACCAGCAGCGATGTGACAAAACCGCAGGAGCCTGGCTCCCCTTCTGGCTTCCAACGCTAGACAGGATTTCGAAAAATGGCGTGGGCCGTACTGGATTTGAACCAGTGACCTCTTCCGTGTCAGGGAAGCGCTCTCCCACTGAGCTAACGGCCCGAGTACCTCGCCGAGATGCTACCAGAGCCGCCAGCGGTCAGCGCGACGCCGGCGACGGCGACCACGGCCAGCCGCAGGCCACGGCACCTGCCCACGCCGCTAACATCCACCGGTCCGCCAGCTCGGTTAACACACGGGCCAGGGCATCACCGCGCCGCTGCGCTCAGCACGCTGGCGGCAATGTTCTATGCCGTCTCCTTCGAGCTCTACGGCCAGCTGCACCAGGTCACAGCCGAGGACCCCGCTGACCGCCAGGCCTTCTTCGCCGACAGTGTCCGCCACTGGGTCCAGTTAATTGATCTCCTCTGACCCGCCGTTTCGTTCGCAGAAAATGCCAGCAGAGACGAGACTAAAGTCGAATAAAAGATCAAAGATTATTTGTTCCGAACGGTCCTACCTGCCACCGGCCGAGACACTTGGGAGCTTCGCGAGGGGACGTGACAACCCGGAAGAAGGAGGTGCCGGCCCGCTAGCATCCTCGAGGCGCGTCACGACCGTGCCGGGCGGGCGGGTTACCCGGTCAAGGGCCCGGGGCAGCGCATGCGCCGCCGTGGTCAGGACGGGGCTGGTGAACGCCGGCCCCAGCCGGGGGCGCCCCGTGGCGTCGCGGATCTGCTGCTGGTGGACGTACCGTTCCATGTACTCGCGGCCGACATTGAGCCAGACCGGTGCCGGGTCCGAGCCGGTCGCCCACTCCACGGAACTGCCGGTGGCGTCCAGGTCGAGCGTGGCGAGGTGTTCTTAGAAGCGTCGGCCGGCCAGGTCGAGGAGCTCGATGAGCAGGGCGGGGCTGATCCGCTGCGCGGCGTCCACCCACTGCTGGTTGAACGCGTTGAGCCAGGGGTCCAGGTCCTCTCCCTCGGCCGGGCCCACTGCCCACCGGTCGATGACCGGCTCGGCCCGGGTTAGCATCGCCTGCTGTGGACCTTCACGCCGCAACCTCCTCCCTGGCCGGACTGCTGGACCGCTACCATCCGGAGAGCGAAGCCGAGACGGCTGACCTTTGGCGGGTCCGGGCCCTGGTCGAGGCCGCCGATGACCCGTGGCGGCGAGACCTCCCGTTGCATATCACCGCGTCCGCGCTGATCGTGCACCCAGGAACCGCCCGGGTGCTGCTGCGCTGGCACCAGCGGCAGCAGGCCTGGCTGCAGGTGGGCGGGCACGGCGACCCGGGGGAGAGCGACCCGCTGGCCATCGCCGCGCGGGAGGCGAGCGAGGAGACAGGGCTGGCCGACCTGGAACCGTGGCCGGACGCCGCGATCCGGCACATCGTCATCGTCGGCGTCCCCGCCGGTAAAGGAGAGCCCTCCCACGAACATGCCGACATCAGGTACTTCATGGCGACCAGGACTCCCGACCAGGCGCGCGCGGAGCACGAGGACGCCCCGCTGCGCTGGCTGTCCCTTACCGCGGCGAGCGAGATCACCTCCGAGCCCAACCTGCGCGCAACCCTGGCCCGGCTGAAGCGACTGCTGCCGCGGTGACCGTGGCGCCCGCATCCTGGCTGCCAGGGACCCGGTCATCGCCCGGTTGGTCGAGCAGGCTGGACCGCCTCGCCTTCGCCGCCCGTCGGAGTCGCACTTCGCCACCCTGGTCCGGGCCATCGTCTATAAGCAGCTGGCCGGGAGAGCGGCCGCGGGCCCGACGTGATCTGACCATCGCCGCGGACCCCGCGGAGCCGCTCAGCTGACCACGGTGCCCTGATGGAACAGGATCTTCCATCCGGCCCGGGCGCTGCCCTGCCACACGGTCAGCCGCCGGGTGAGGCGATCACCCTGACGCAGGGTGTAGGTCAGCAGGTAGGTATCCTTGGCGATCCGCCGGAGCTGGAATTCCCGCGCCTGCCAGCCTCCGGTGGCGTACTCATCGTCCTCCCCGCTGGCCAGCCGCTCGCTGAGTCGGTTTTGCATAACGCTCACAGCCTCCCAGAACGAAGGCCCGCGACGAAAAGCTCAGACGCTGTCGACCAGCTCCCTGAGCCGCCGCAGCCGGTCGGCCCGCTCGCCGGCGAACCGCTTGAGCGCGGCCAGGATGTGCGCCTCGTCCAGGTGCGCCTCCTCGATGACCTCAGCCACCGAGCCGCCGGTGCGCCACCGGTCATCCCAGTCAGACGACAGCGAGTATTCCCTGACCAGCGGGCCGTCGGCCCACTCGCGCATCAGCTTGAACGCGCCGTTGGTGATGATCATCGCGTCGAGCCGCTCCGAAGGCCCGGCCACCGAGCGCCGGTACGCCTCGGGCTGGCGGGCGAACAGCTGCGGGCTAACCGCCGCGACGACCTTCACGTTAATGCCCTGCTCGGCCAGCGACGGCAGCACGTTGACCACGTTCCGCGTCGGCATGGTGCCGCGGACGAAAACGATCCCGCCGCGCGGCTGATCCGGCACGTAGTCGCGCAGCACGTAGGCGCCGCGCGCGGCGGCCAGGTGGGACGGGATGCCCAGGGCCTCCCGGTCGGGTATCTCCACCGGCGGGCGGGTCAGGTGCAGCGCCACGATCGGGACGTCGAGCGAGAACGCGCAGCCGAGCAGCACGGGCACCTCGTTGTACTCCCATGGGTGCAGGTCGATCACGTGACCCTCGGGGAACAGCTGAGTGACCCCGATCGAGAAGATGCCGAAGTGGGTGCGCGAGTCCTCGGCCGTCTCCGGCCCCGAGTGGCCCGCGATCCACAGCACCTTGCCCACCTTGAGCTCGCTATCCTGGGCCAGCTGGCTGAACAGCCGCATCAGCCCGTACTTGAGGTAGGAGAACGAGCCGTAGGTCGAGGTCGCACCCCAGAACCCGTCGAACTC
>JASHYW010000055.1 GCA_030042885.1 Streptosporangiaceae bacterium
GCCGAAGCACCACCGGTATCGCTGGCCCTTGAGCGCCTCGAACGTCAGCGGCATGATCCCGTAGCCCCACGACTGGTCCACGTGCAACCCGTGCCAGCCCGCCCGCAGCAGGCGCAGGGACAGCTCGGCGTCCTCGGTGATGCACCACTCGTCCCAGCCGCCGAGTTCGTCCAGGGCCACCCGCCGGATCAGGCCCATGGTGCCGGCGAAGATGGCCCCGTCGTGCTCGTTGCGCGACGGCTGCGAGACCGCGAAGAAGTACTTGTAGGAGTAGTACAGCCGCCGGTAGTAGCGGGCCTGCCTCCAGCCGCGGTAGTCCTGCGGGGCCTGGACGAAGCCGATCCACGGGTCGGCGAACGCGGGCGCGCAGCGGCGCAGGAACCCAGGCTGGATCTGGTAGTCGGAGTCGACGACCCCGATGACCTCCGCATCCGGGGAGGTGAGCTTGCGCAACGCGTAGTTCAGCGCCCCCGACTTGTAACCCGGCCAGTTCTCCAGGTGGCTGAACTTGACCCCGTGCCGGCCGCACCAGGCCTCCACCGGACGCCACAGGGTCTCGTCGTCGGTGTTGTCGTCGATCAGGATGACCTCGTACCGCGGATAGTCCAGGCGGAGCAGGGCGCGGAGCGTGTCGATGACCATGTCCGGTGGCTCGTTGTGCGCGGGGACGTGCAGGCTGATCATGGGCAGTTCGCTGTCCGGCACGGACAGCCTGGTGGTCGGCGTGATCCGCCGTCGCCAGTGCTCGGTGCCCAGCGCATCGCAGATTTCCCACAGGTACGCGCAGCTCAGTACGGCGGCGAAGACCTCCAGCAGCCAGAGCAGGAAGCCGCCGATGGTGCTGGCCGGCCCGAGGTCGCTGGCGAAGGTCCACTCAAGCGCGTAGGTCAGGTACACCACGAACAGGAACACGCTGGAGGCCCAGCACATGTGCGCGGCGGCCGACCACCGCCTGGTCACGGGCAGCCAGACCAGGCTGGCGAACACCAGGCCGGCGATGCCCACCACCAGGTTGTGCTCGGAGGCCCGGAGCAGGCGGAGCAGCCCCACAGCCGCCGCTGCGACCACGATGGTGCCGATGATGGCCAGGACGAACCGCCGCACCGCGGGCCAGGTGCCGGTGGTGTGCTTATGCCTCCGCGGGAGCAGGAACAGGCCCGCTGAGCCGAGCGGAGCGGCCAGGATGGCCGCGAGCAGCATCGCCTCAAGCATGCGGGCAGCCCCTTACCGGCGGGTTGGCTGAGATTTGGCGGCTACCCCGGAAATAGCGAGTCAATCAGGCAGCGATTCGAACGCTGTGCGCGGCGGCGCCGCCTGGGCCATAGTGTACCCGGCGGCGGCGAGCACGAAGCCGACGCGGAGGTCACCGGCCAGGCCGCGTCTCTGCCGACCGCGGTCCAGATGCCGGGCAGCGGCACGCACCACAGCCCGTTCGGTCAATTAGAAGACGGCGGCGGTGCGGAGGGGTCAGCTCCCGGGCTGCAGGACGATGTCGAAGTTCGCCAGGTGGAACGGTCCGTCGAGGCCGTGGCGGGCTGCCTGCCCGGGATCATCGACGGGGGTGAACTCAGTGATCAGGCTCCTTTTCACCGCGAAGACCGCGTCGGATTCGATGTAGGGGCTGCCCGCTACGAAGATGTGCGTGGTCACCGGACGGTGGCCGGGGGCGGTGGCGATGAAATGGATGTGCGCCGGGCGGTACGGGTGGCGCTTGGTCGCGAGCAGCAGAGTGCCGACCGGCCCGTCGGTGGGGATCGGGTAATGGCACGGCAGCACCGTCCGGAACCAGAAGGCCCCGTCTTCGTCGGCGGTGAACAGGCCGCGGCCGTTGGCCTGCGGCTGGATATCGGGCTGCTGGACGTCGTAGAAGCCGTGGTCGTCGGCCTGCCAGACGTCGATCTCGGCTCCGGGCAGCGGCGTGCCGCCGACCGCGAGCACCCGGCCGGTCACCACGCAGGGCGGGCCGGTCCCGACCAGGTCCATGCTGTCGCCCAGTTGCCGACGCGGGGAGGCCACCATGTGGAACGGGCCGAGCACGGTGGACTCGGTGGCCCCGCCCGCCTTCCGGTTGTTGATCGTCTCCACCAGCATGGAGATGCCGAGCACGTCGGACAGCAGGATGAATTCCTGCCGCTGGTCGTCGGATTTCTGGCCGGTCGCGGTGAGGAACTCGATCGCCCGCTCCCATTCGGCGATGGTCGGCTCGGTGTCCCTGACGAAGGCGTGCAGGTGCCTGACCAGGCTGGTCAACAGCTCCCGCAGCCGCGGGTCCGGGGTGTTCGCGAAGCTCTCGACAACCGCGTCGGCGGCCGTCTGCTCGGTGAAGTCGGTGGCCATGAGGCCAGGCTAAGTCCCGGTTCGGCCGCAGGTACAGGTCGGAGGTCGGTCCGAGGTGCCGGAGCTTGTCGGGGTTGACCACGGACCGGATCGTCTGCACCAGGCCGCACCCTCGGCCTCCGCCCAGCCTTCGGCGGTCGTTTGATCCGTTAAGACGAGGGGCGGTCGGCGGCTGTGACACCTGCGACCTGGAGGTCGCCGGCCTGCTGCCTGAGCCGGGCGGGCAGGGCCTCGTCCAGCCCGGCCGCCAGCAGCGGCACCCGCCACAGCGGCGGCACCGGGCCGGCGATTCCGGCTAGCTGCATCACGGTCTTGACGGTGACCCGGACCAGGCGCCGGGCGCCGACGAACAGCAAGAACGCGAGCGGGAACTCGGCCAGCACCGCGCTGACCACGCTCACGGTGAAGTTGCTCGAGCCGTAGTTCAACGTCAGGTCGAACCACGCGTCACACAGCAGCAACGTACCGGTCATGATCATGAAGAAGATGACCACCTGGCGCTGCCGCCAGGCCGCCCAGCCGATCGCGGCGAACCCGATCAGCTCGGCGATGTCCAGGCCGACCCACACGGCCCGCCAGTCGCTGGAGGTGAAACGGTCGGGCAGGGTCAGGATGAGGATCCCGATCCAGCAGGCCAGCGTGAGACAGCACGCCGTCATGAACAGCAGGCCGAACCGCCTGCGTAGCCTGAGGTGCTGATCGGCCATCGGGTGCGGCAGGTCGATGGCGGCGAGCATGCGGGCCAGCTCATGCCGCTCGGCTTGGGTCATCTTGCGTAGTTCAGCCTCATCGATCACACTGCTATTCTCCGCCCGGCGGCTTATCCCGAGGTCACTGGCGGCGCCTTCACCAGGCGGCGCTCGCGGCTCCGGCATGAGTGTGCACGGAACCGACCCGGGCGGCGCGGGCGCGGTCACGCGTAAGCTGGGGAAAGTGAGTGAGCTTGTGTACCTTGCCTTCGGGCCCGCCCCGGTGGATTACCTCGACGGCTGGGACATGCAGCGGCGCGTCCACGCACGAAGGGTGGCCGACGAGATCCCGGACAGCTGCCTGCTGCTCGAGCACGAGCCCGTGTACACGGCCGGCAAGCGTACGGCAGCATCCGACCGCCCGTTCGGGGATCCGGGCGCACCGGTCATCGACGTGGACCGCGGCGGCAAGATCACATGGCACGGGCCCGGGCAGCTGACCTGCTACCCCATCGTCAAGCTACGGGAGCCGGTCGACGTGGTCGCCTATGTGCGAGCGCTCGAAGAGGCCATGATCCGGACGTGCGCCGAGTTCGGCGTCACCGCCGTGCGGGTAACGGGCCGCAGCGGCGCCTGGGTTCCGGGCGGCGAGGGCGCGCCCGATCGCAAGGTCGGGGCCATAGGCGCACGGGTCGCCCGGGGAGTCACCATGCACGGGCTCGCACTGAACTGCGACTGCGACCTGTCGTGGTACGACCGCATCGTCCCCTGCGGCATCCGCGACGCGGGGGTGAGCACGCTGTCGGCCGAGGCGGGCCGCTCCATCACCGTCGCCAAGGTGACGCCGGTCCTGGAACGCCACCTGGCCCAAGCCCTGGGCTACAGCGCCTGGCGCCGGGCCGGGGACCCGGCCGGCCTTGCCGGTCTGCCCGCTCCCGTCCTGGTGAGCTAGAGGTCATACCCTGGAAGGGTGGTACTAGCCCCCGAAGGCCGACGCATGCTCCGCCTCGAGGCCCGCAACAGCGAGGTCCCGATCGAGCGGAAGCCGCCGTGGATCAAGACGCGGCTGCGCACCGGGCCTTCCTACACGCAGCTGAAGACCCTGGTCCACAGCGAGGGCCTGCACACGGTCTGCGAGGAGGCCGGCTGCCCGAACATCTACGAGTGCTGGGAGGACCGCGAGGCCACCTTTCTCATCGGGGGTGATCAGTGCACCCGGCGGTGCGACTTCTGCCAGATCGACACCGGCAAGCCACTGCCGCTGGATGAGGAGGAACCCCGGCGGGTCGCCGAGTCGGTCGCCGCGATGGGCCTGAAGTACGCTACCGTGACCGGCGTCGCACGTGATGACCTGGCCGACGGCGGTGCCTGGCTGTACGCGCAGGTCTGCCGCGAAATCCACGCCGCCGTCCCCGGCTGCGGCGTGGAACTGCTCATCCCCGACTTCAACGCCGACCCTGCGCGGCTTGCCGAGGTCTTCGGCGCCCGGCCGGAGGTGCTGGCCCACAACATCGAGACCGTGCCGCGCATCTTCCGGCGCATCAGGCCGGGGTTCAGGTACCCGCGCTCTCTGGAGGTGCTGCGCGCGGCCCGCGAGGCGCGTCTGGTGACGAAATCCAACCTGATCCTGGGGCTGGGCGAGGAGCGGCACGAGGTCACCGAGGCCATGCGGGACCTTCGGGCCGTGGGCTGCGAGCTGCTGACCATCACCCAGTACCTGCGGCCCACGCCGCGGCACCATCCGGTGGAGCGCTGGGTGAAGCCCAAGGAGTTTGTCGAGCTCCGCGAGGAGGCGCTGGAACTCGGGTTCGCGGGGGTCATGTCCGGGCCCTTGGTCCGGTCCTCTTACCGGGCCGGGCGGCTGTACGCGCAGGCCTGTGAAGGGGGCAGGGGAGGTGGGCAGGGTAGCGACCCGGCGCTGGCGCGCTGAGCCCTCAGCGGCTCGTGCGGTGTTCCCGTCCGGGGCGTGGGAACCGTATGCTGCGGAGCATGGCACGCATGTCGAAAAAGTCCGGGTCCGCTGACCCGGCCCTCACCAGGGATACCGCGCAGGAGCTGGCCAATGCCGGGCGGCTGAAGCAGATGCGCCTAGTCGCCGGCCTGGTGCGACGCTCCAACCCGAAGGCGATGCCCATCATCATCGGGAGCGGGCTCGGCACGCTGGCCGTGCTGCTGATCATCGGGCTGCTCACCGGCCTGGCTCCGCTGCTCATCCCGCTGGGCGTGCTGCTCGGCCTGCTGGTCAGCATGATCTTGTTCAGCCGGTTCGCGCAGGCGGCGCAGTACGCGGCCATCGAGGGGCAGCCCGGGGCGGCCGCCGCGGTGCTCGAGAATATGCGCGGCAACTGGACCGTGACGCCCGCCATCGCCGCTAACCGGAACATGGACGTGGTGCACCGGGCCGTGGGCAGGCCGGGCGTCATCCTGGTCGGGGAAGGCTCCCCCACCCGGCTGGCCAGCCTGCTCGCCGCGGAGAAGAAACGGGTCGCGCG
>JASHYW010000429.1 GCA_030042885.1 Streptosporangiaceae bacterium
TCAATCAGCGGCCCGATTCAATGCGCTGCCAGAGAACTGGGCGTCCGATCCCGCCCTGATCGCCGGGCTGCGGGTGGACGACGACGATGAACACGACGACCCTGTGCTCCGGTGGCCGGACGGCCGGGTGGTCGACACATGGCGCGAGGATTACCCGTACTCCCAGAAGATGACGCGGGACGAGTACGAGTACCTCAAGCGCCCGCTGCAGGTTGAGCTGGTCAAGCTGCAGAACTGGGTCAAGTCCACCGGCGAGCACATCGTGATCGTGTTCGAAGGCCGCGACGCGGCCGGCAAGGGCGGCACGATCAAGCGGTTCACCGAGCACCTGAACCCCCGCGGCGCCACGGTCGTGGCCCTGGTGAAGCCGAGCGAGCGGGAACGGTCCCAGTGGTACTTCCAGCGTTACGTGCCGCACCTGCCCGGGAAGGGCGAGATCGTCATGTTCGACCGCTCCTGGTACAACCGCGCGGGCGTGGAGCGTGTCATGGGGTTCTGCACGCAGCAGGAGTACGAGGAGTTCATGCGGGAGGCGCCGGAGTTCGAGCGCATGCTGATCCGTTCCGGGCTGCACCTGAGCAAGTTCTGGTTCTCTGTGACCCAGTCCGAGCAGCGCACCCGCTTCATCATCCGCCGCATCGACCCGGTACGGCAGTGGAAGCTGAGCCCGATGGACATCGAGGCACTGGACAAGTGGGACGACTACACCGAGGCCAAGGAGGCGATGTTCCACTACACCGACTCCGAGCATGCCCCGTGGATCGTGGTGAAGAGCAACGACAAGAAGCGGGCCAGGCTCGAGGCGATCAAGCACGTGCTCGCGCAGTTCGACTATGACGGCCGCAACGACGAGGTCATCGGGAAGCCGGACCGGCTGCTCATCGGGCCGCCGTCGGTGCTGTCCGAGCACAACCCGGATCGCGCCTTCCCCGAATTGTGAACCAGGACGCTGAGCAGGTGGCGCCGGCCGTCCGGCGGCAGGTCCCGGCCCGCGCGCTGGCCCCGGGCGTCACGGTGGCGGAACTGCTCGACGACCGGCAGGGCTGCCGGGGCCTGCACCAGCGCCGGCTGAGGCTCGCGCGCGGCGCCGAGATCGTCGGCATCGCCCGGGGCCGCGGCGAGGCGTGGTACGTGATCGGCGGGTCCGGCACGCTGACCGCGGGGACGGCTCCCGGGGCCGGGACCGCCGCGCTGCGGCCGGGCACGGCCGTGTGGCTGGGAGCGGGGCAGGGCTACCGGTGCCGGGCCCTTGAGGGTCTTGGGGCTCCTGGGGGCGAGCCCGGCCTGCAGATCCTGGCCAGCACGGTGCGCACGGGCTCCCCGCCGGAACCGGCGTTCCAGGTCACGACGCTGGAGGAATGCCCGCCCGAGCGCACCGGCGACCGGGAGTTCCGGGTCCTGCTGAGCTCGGGGCTCACCATCACGCAGTTCGCCGGGCTGATCCCGCCCGGCCGCGCCCCCGACCACCAGCATGCCTACGACGAGGTCGTGCACGTGCTGGCCGGGCAGGGCGTGGTCCACCTGCGCACCGGGGACACGCCGATCGAGCCGGGCACCGCCATCTACCTGCCGCCGCAGGCGCCGCACTGCCTGGAGAACACCGGCCAGGACCCGCTCCGGGTGCTCGGCGTCTTCCATCCGGCGGGAAGCCCGGCCGCCAGGCAGGACATCTGACCCGCCGTACTCGGGTTTTCCTGGCCGGCCGAACGGACCCTGGTTTCCCGTTCCGTTCAGGTGCACGGGGACAATGGCGGGATGCTGGCAATCGTCCTGGCCCTCGCGGCGGCGATCGCCTACGGCGGCTCGGACTTCGCGGCCGGCCTGGCCGCGCGCAGCGCCAGCGTGATCCAGGTCACCCTGGTCGCCTCGGCGGTGGTGGCGGCGGTGGCCGTGGCGGCGGTGCCGTTCGCCGCGGGTCACCGGCCCGGGGCGGCCGCGCTGGCCTGGGGGGTGCTGGCGGGGGTGAGCGGCACGGTGGGCGCCTTCGCGCTGTACCTCGGGTTCAGGTACGCGGCGTTCAGCGTCGCCGGGCCGCTCAGTGCGGTGGGCGCGGCGGGATTCTCCGTGCTTGCGGGCCTGGGGCTGGGCGAGCGGCCGACGGCCCTGGCCCTGGCCGGGACCATCCTGGCGCTGCCGGCCATCGTGGGCGTGTCGGCCAGCGCGGCGCGCGGCGACCAGGCAGGGGGGCATGGCCGGCCGGCCGCCGGGGTGGCCCTGGGCCTGGTCGCGGGGACCTGTTTCGCGCTGCTGTTCATCGGGCTGAACCGGGCCGGATCCGGCAGCGGGCTGTGGCCGGTCGCTGCCGCCGGAATAGCCGATCTGGTGGTGGCCGGCGTGGTGGCCGCCGTCACCGGCAACCTCCGGCTGCCCGGGGCGAGGGCCGGCTGGCTCGCGGCGGCCACCGGCGCGGCCGGGACGGCGGGCACGATCTTGTACTTCTTCGCCACGCACGACGGATTCCTGGCCATGACGGCCGTGCTCACCTCGCTGTACCCGGCGGCGACGATCGTGCTGGCCCGGATCGGCCTGGGCGAGCGGCTGACCCCGCTGCGGATGACCGGGCTGTCGCTGGCGGCGGTGTGCGTCGTGCTGATCGCCGCCGGCGGGGCCGGTTAGCCGGCCTGCGGCCAGGTGTGCACCGGCTGGTTGGCGTGCATGTGCTCGATGTAGCGCCGGGTCATCTGCCGCAGCGCTTCGGCGCGGTCGAGCCCGCTGCGCCTGGTCAGCTCGTCCACCGTGGCGATCTGCCAGGCGGCGCCCGTCTGGCCGGTGAGGCAGCGCTGCTCGATGATGCCCAGCAGCCGGTCGGCATGGACCGTGCTGACGCCCCAGCGGCTGAGGCCGTCGCGGGCCAGCGGCAGCAGGCGGCGCAGCACGAGCTCGGCCGCCGGCGTGTCGCCGACGCCCGGCCAGTACAGCTGGGCGTCCAGGCCGTTCCTGGCGGCATCGTGCAGGTTCTCCGCGGCGGTCGCGAACGACATCTGGGTCCAGATCGGCCGCTGCGCTTCGGCCAGGTAGCGCATGAGCCCGTAGTAGAACGCGGCGTTGGCCATGACGTCGGCGATGGACGGGCCGGCGGGCAGCACCCGGTTCTCCACCCGCAGGTGCGGCTTCCCGCCGACCACGCCGTAGACCGGCCGGTTCCAGCGGTAGATCGTCCCGTTGTGCAGGCTCATCTCGGCCAGCTGCGGGATGCCGCCCCGGTCGAGCACGGCCAGCGGGTCCTCGTCCTCGCAGATCGGCAGCAGGGCGGGGAAGTACTTGAGGTTCTCCTCGAACAGGTCGAACACCGAGGTGATCCAGCGCTCGCCGAACCAGACCCGGGGCCGTACGCCCTGTTCCTTGAGCTCGTCAGGGCGGGTGTCTGTGGACTGCTCGAACAACGTGATCCGGGTCTCGTGCCACAGCTGCCTGCCGAACAGGAACGGGGAGTTGGCCGCCAGCGCGACCTGCACGCCCGCGATGGCCTGGGCCGCGTTCCAGTAGTCCGCGAAGGCGTCCGGGCTGACCTGGGCGTGAAGCTGCACGCTGGTACAGGCGGCCTCGGGCGTGATGGACGTGCAATAGGTGAGGAGCTGCTCGGGGCCGTCGATCGCGATGCGCATGTCCTCCCCGCGCGCGGCGAAGATCTGCTCGTTGAGCACCCGGTAGCGCTCGTTGGCCGACATGGTCTCCTCGTGCACGTCATTTTCGGTCAGCGTGGGCAGGATGCCGATCATGACCAGGTGGCTGCCGACGCTGCGGGCCTGGGCGTCGGCCGCGTTCAGGTCGGCGCGGACTTCGGCCTCCAGGGTCGCGAA
>JASHYW010000430.1 GCA_030042885.1 Streptosporangiaceae bacterium
GATTCCACCGCCACGACCAGGCATTCCAGCTCATCATCGGGCCGCCGTGGACCCACAGCAGCAGCGGCGCCGGGCTGTCGGCCGATGCGGTCTCCGGCAGCACGAGCCAGGACCGGATCGGCTGGCCGTCGTCGGCGGTCGCCTGCAGGTCCTCGAGCCGGCCCGGCACGGCCAGCGGGATGCCGGGGCAGTCCAGCGCGGCTGGGGCGCCTTGGGCGACCGGCCCGGCCGCGGCGGTGGCTCGGTTCAGGTCGATACGGACCGGGGCCAGCGGCGAGTCCACCGTGGCCCGCAGCGCGTACAGGTACCGGCCGTCTGGCGCGGCGCTCAGGTCGCTGTACGCGCCGTCGTCTGCGGTGATGCGGGTGACGTCGCCGGTCGCCACGTCCACCCGGAACACCGGCCGGCGGCCGCCGTCGTCGGCGGCGAAGTACACGGCGCGGGAATCGTGCGACCAGGCGGGCGCGGCCGGCCACCGGTCCAGGCCCGGCAGCAGGTCCCGGCCCGCCTCCCCGGCCGCGCCTGCGCCGTCGACGCCCAGCATCACCAGCGTGAAGTCGAGCGGCCGTTCCGGGGTGTTCTGCGTCTCGCGCAGGCACACGATGAACCGCCCGTCGGGCGAGACGCGCGGGCCCTCGAAGTTGTACTCCGGCGCGCTGAGCAGCACCTGGCGCTTCCCGCTTGCGACGTCGATCATCACCAGCTCGGCGTGCGACGGCCCGGCCGGATTCCACTGCCACCACCCGGTGAGGACCGAGGTGCCGTCGGGCGTCAGCTCGAACGCCTCCTCGTCAAGCGCGCGGCCCGGCTCCGGGGTCAGGTCACGCAGTCCGGGAAACTCCCCGGGCTCGTCCGCCCCCGCGGGCGCCGGTGATGCCTCGGCCTCGCGGACCCGGTCCGGATCGAGGAAGAACAGCCTGACCTGGTCCGGTCCCAGGTCATGATCCCAGTACCTGATCGGCGCCGACTCGTGCAAGATGGCGGTCACCCCGGCGTCGCCGCGCTCCTTGCGCAACCTGGCGTCGTCCGCGGCGGTGTTATCCGTGGGGACTGTATCTTCCCGGGGGGGCGACCCCCCGGGATCCCCCCGATCCTGGGGGGAAACCTTTCCCCCCGGAGCCCCTCGGCCCCTGGCCTGGCCCGCGGTCGGGAGGACCGGCGCAGCCAGCACGATCGCTCCGGTATCCCTGGCCGCCTCGGCGGCCGTGACCCCGCCGGGCAGCGCGGCGACGACCCTGGCCTCGCCGCCGCCGGGGGGAAGCAGCCACAGGGCTGCTTTATCGGCAGCGGCGTCTTTCCTGGCCTGGCCGGCCCCGGGATCTGGCCGCTTGGAGGTGAACAGCAGCGACCCGTCAGGCAGGAACCGCGGATTGGCCTCGCCCTCGGCGGACCTGGTCAGCCTGCGGGGCGGCCCGCCTGCGGTGTCGATCCGCCAGATGCTGGTCAGGTACTTCTTCCGGTCAGCGCTCAGCGTCTGCACCGCCGCCGCCAGCCACCTTCCGTCCGGCGACAGCTGCAGCGCCGCCACCCGCGGTATGGCCACGAAGTCGTTCAGGTCATGGAACGGGGTCGTAGTTCCGCCCTCGGCGGGCACATCAGCGCTCACGGTTGCTCCCACTCACCCTCGACAACCCCCAGACCATCATCGTGGATCAAAACCCCCGCCAGGAGGGAGGTAAGGATCCACGATCACGAGTGGGGCGGGTCAGCTGGCCTCGGTGATCATGGCGGCGCCGACGGTGGCGTTGGTGGCCTCGTCGATCAGGATGAGGCCGCCGGTGGTGCGGTTCCTGGCGTAGGGGTCGCAGAAGATGGGCTGGGTCAGCCGGAGCCGCACCCGGCCCACCTCGTTCAGGCTCAGCTGGGCCGCGGACTCCTCGCGGTGCAGGGTGTTCACGTCGATCCGGTAGTGCAGGCCGGTGACGATGGCCTTCACCGTGCGCGAGGTGTGCTTGACGATCAGCCTGCTGCGCGGGGCCAGCACCTGATCGGACGACATCCAGCAGAGCATGGCCTCAATGTCCTGCGCGGCGGAGGGCCGGTTGTGGGGGCGGCAGATCATGTCGCCGCGGGAGATGTCCACGTCGTCGTCGAGCAGCAGGGTCACCGACATAGGCGGGAAGGCCTCGGCGACGGCGCCGCCGGCCGTCTCGATGCCGCGGATCCTGGTGGTGAAGCCGGACGGCAGGTGCAGCACCTCGTCGCCCGGCTTGAGCACGCCGCCGGCCACCTGGCCGGCGTAGCCCCGGTAGTCGTGCAGCGCGGCGTCGGTGGCGGCATGCGGCCGGATCACGTACTGCACAGGGAACCGGACGTCGATCAGGTTGCGGTCCGACGCGATGTGTACGTGCTCCAGGTGGTGCAGCAGCGAGGGGCCGTCATACCAGGGCGTGTTGGCCGACCGTTCCACCACGTTGTCGCCGTGCAGCGCGGAGATCGGCACGAAGGTCAGGTCGCCGATGTCCAGCCGGGCCGCGAACGCCGAGAAGTCCTCGCAGATGCGCTCGAACACCTCGGCCTGGTAGCCGACCAGGTCCATCTTGTTCACCGCGAGGACCATGTGCGGCACCCGCAGCAGCGTGGTGAGGAAGGCGTGCCGCCGCGACTGCTCGGTCAGCCCGTTGCGCGCGTCGACCAGCACGACGGCCAGGTCGGCGGTTGAGGCGCCGGTCACCATGTTGCGGGTGTACTGGATGTGCCCAGGGGTGTCGGCGATGATGAACTTCCGCCTGGGCGTGGCGAAGTACCGGTAGGCAACGTCGATCGTGATGCCCTGCTCCCGCTCGGCCCGCAGCCCGTCGGTGAGCAGGGCCAGGTTCGTGTAGTCCTCGCCCCGGTCCCTGCTGGTCCGCTCGACCGCCTCCAGCTGGTCGGCGAAGATCGACTTGGAGTCATACAGCAGCCGTCCGATCAGCGTGGACTTGCCGTCATCCACCGAACCCGCGGTCGCGAAGCGCAGAATGTCCATCAGAAGTACCCCTCGCGCTTGCGGTCTTCCATGGCCGCCTCGCTGGTCCGGTCATCGGCCCGGGTCTGACCCCGCTCGGTGATCCGGGTCGCGGCCACTTCGGTGATCACCTCGGCGACCGTCGCGGCCAGGGACGAGACGGCCCCGGTGCAGGTCATGTCGCCCACCGTCCGGTACCGCACGGTGGCGGTGAACACCGGCTCGTCCTCGCCCCTGACCACGTACGGGCTGTCGGCCAGCAGCAGCCCGTCCCGCTCGAAGACCTGCCGCTCGTGCGCGAAGTAAATGCCGGGCAGGTCAAGGGTTTCCCGCTCGATGTAGGACCAGACATCCAGCTCGGTCCAGTTGGACAGCGGGAACACGCGGATGTGCTCACCGCGGCGGATCCGGGTGTTGTACAGGCTCCACAGCTCGGGCCGCTGGTTCTTCGGGTCCCACTGGCCGAACTCATCGCGGAACGAGAACACCCGCTCCTTGGCCCTGGCCTTCTCCTCATCGCGCCGTGCGCCGCCGAACAGGGCGTCGAACCTGTGTTCCTCGATGGCGTCAAGCAGCGTCACGGTCTGCAGCCGGTTCCTGCTCGCGTGCCTGCCGGTCTCCTCAGCCACCCGGCCAGCGTCGATGGACTCCTGTACGGACGCGACCATCAGCCGGACGCCGAGTCCGGCCACCCTGCGGTCACGGAACTCGAGCACCTCGGGAAAGTTGTGGCCGGTGTCCACGTGCATGACCGGGAACGGGATCCGGGCGGGCCAGAACGCCTTCTCCGCGAGCGCCAGCATCACGATCGAGTCCTTGCCGCCGGAGAACAGCAGCGCCGGGCGCTCGAACTCGGCGGCGACTTCCCGCATCACGTGGACCGCCTCGGCCTCGAGCACGTCGAGCTGGGACATCTGGTAATCAGAGCGCATTCGTGACTTCCCGGATCGCTTGCAGGAGCGCACCCGCGAGGGCGGGCAGGCACACCAGGATATCGGGCATCCGAAGCTCGGCCTGGTTGTACGCCAGCGCAGACCCGTCGATGCGGGAGGTGAACAGGCCGGCCGCCCGCGCCACCGCGACCGGCGCGGCGGTGTCCCACTCGTAGAACCCGCCCGCGTGCAGGTACGCGTCAGCCTCACCGCCGGCCACGGCGGCCACCTTGGCTCCGGCTGATCCCAGCGGGACCAGTTCCGCGCCGATAAGACCGGAAATTTCCCGGACGAGCCGTGGTGCTCGCGTCCGGCTCACCACGATCCGCATCCGGCGGCCGGCCGCGCCGCGCGCCACCAGCGCGCCGGATCGATATGGCAGCGTGCCGGTTATAACCGTCTCAGTGCCACAACGTTCCGGGGGCGGATCGAGTGTCGACAAGACCTTGCCCTGAGCCGGGAGGGCGACCGCGGCAGCGGTGAGCTCACCGGGGGCATCCCGCTCCCACAGCGCCACATGGACGGCCCAGTCGGTGCGGCCCGGTTCGCCGAACTCCCTGGTGCCGTCGAGCGGGTCGACGATCCAGACCCGGCTCGCGGCCAGCCGCGCCGGGTCGTCGGCGCCCTCCTCGGACAGCAGCACGTCCCCCGGACGGCGGGCGGCGAGCTCCGCGCTCAGGAACTC
>JASHYW010000431.1 GCA_030042885.1 Streptosporangiaceae bacterium
GTGCCCGTGCCGCAGAGGTCCGATCGCTTGCCGGGCGCCGTGCCGCACCGTCACGATAGGTATCCGTGGGACAGGTTCTGTGCCCTCACGCAATACCTGTGGGTCTGAAGGCCAGGGCAACCCGGCCCACCGAACCATGCGCGGGTCCGGTGGCCAGGTGAGTAAACGGGGCCTGTCGCCAGCGGCGGGCGCGCAGCGGCTGGCGATGAGTGATGCGGAGGTTCGCCATGCGGTGGTGTGCGGGACGACTGTTGTTTCCGGTGGGCTTGCTTGCCGTCGGATGCCTGGCGGCGGGATGCGGGGGGACCAGCACGACCGCCCCGCTGTCAACCCAGACCGTGACCGCCCCGCCGGTGACCGTGACCGTGACCGCCGCGCCGTCCACCCCGGCCGTGACCGTGACCACGACCGCCCCGCCGTCCGCTCCGGCCGTGACCACCTCGGCGGCGACCGCGCCGTCCACTGTTTCGGCGACGCCCAGCGCCTCCTCCGGCACCGGCCTGCTGTGGCTGTGGATCCTGCTGGCCGTCCTGGTCCTGGGCGGCCTGATCGCGTTGATCGCCCGGTCGGCTCGCCGGCGCTCGGCAGCTTCGGCCGGCTGGCGGTCCCGGCTCATCGACGCGTACGCCGAGGGCTCGGCGTTGCACGATGCGATGAGTGCCGCCGAGGCGCCGGGCGGGCTGGCCGCCGCCGACGCGGCCGCCCGGTGGGCCGGCATCCAGCGGCGCGCCGATGACCTGGCGCAGACGCTGTACGCTCTGCGCGAGGCGGTCCCGCCGGACTCCGCCGACCGCGCCGGGATCGATGACTCGCTCGCCTCGCTGCAGGCTGTCCGCTCGGCGATGGAGGCCGAACGGGCCCCGGGCGGCGCCAGCCTGGAGCAGGCCGACGTCGTCCGCAGCCGCCTGGCCTCCTTCGAGTCGTCCCTCCGCGCGCTCGGGGCCTCCGGCCGGGAATTGCCATAGCATTCACCCCTGAAGGTCATATGACCAAGCTCACGTCCAGCGCCTCATCCAGCAGCCCCCGGGCCTGGTCTGGCCGGCCTTGCATGACGGCCCGGGTGCCCAGCTGCACCCGGGACATAGCCATGAGCCAGGCGTAGCCGGAGCGATGCCAGCGGGCCGGCGCCCTGCCAGCCGGACGGCCCTACCTCAACCCGCTCTGACCGTCGGCGGCCCGGCCCGCCGCCGAGCCGGGGATACGGGCCGGGCTCCTAAAGTGCGTGCCCGGCGAATTCGACGAAGAGCCGACGGCTGAACCCCCCGCCGGGCGCGCTTGCCGACGGCCGCCGTGAACAGCTCATCCCAGGTCATACCGGCAGCCGCGACGATCGCCTCAAGCACCTCCACGACATCGGCCAGCCCCCAGACCATCACAGGGCGGAAGAAGATCGAACCAGGTATGTACCAGCGCGGGTCAGGTGCCGTCGGCGGCGGCCTGGTATTGCTCAGCGACGCTGGCCGGGATACGCCCGCGGTCGCTGACCGCGATGCCGCGGGCTCTGGCCCACGCCCGGATATCCTCGCTGCGCTCCCGGATCGCCGCGCTGCGGCCGCCCCGGCGGCGCGGCCCCCGCCCGGCCTTGCGGGCATGGCTGATGAACGGCTCGAGTCTGCGGCGCAACGCCCTGGCGTGCTTGCCGCTCAGGTCGATCTGGTACACCGCGCCGTCGATGGCCAACCGCACCGTCTCATCCGCCGGGCCCCATCAAGGTCGTCTTCCAGCACGACGGTTATCTTCTGCGCCATCCCGCCTCCCCGACTGGGACCGGCTCACCTGCACCGTACAAGATCAACCGCCGTCATGCGGCAACTGCGCAGCGCCGAAGTGACCCGCCTCACCCAGTCGGCGGATGAGTACGCTTGCAGGCCAACGCCGAGCCTGTCGGACTATGACCCGACTCTTATCAAATTAGTGCACACTGGCCTGGCCATTTGGGGAACGTGAGGGCGGCCGGTGATGCTGGGTGGCATGGGAACTTCCGCAGACGCCGCCGGCGCGCCGGCCGGGCAGGGGCCCGCGCTGTGCCTGCCTGAGCCGACCGGCCCGTGCCCGGCCGGCACCACGTCCTTGTGGCTGACAGACACCTCCCGTCCCGATCCCTGGGCCGCGGGAGCGGTCGCACGAGAGCTGATGGTCTCCCTGTGGTACCCGGCGGCGGCGCCGGACGGGCGGCCAGCCCCGTACATGACGCCAGCGGAGTCCGAACTCCAGCTCACAAGCAGCGGCATCACCGGCGTCCCGCCGGACGCGCTGAGCACGGTTGAGACCAACGCGGTCAGCGGCGCCACGGCGGCCGGGCCTCAGCGCAGCCTGCCCCTGGTCGTGCTCTCGCCCGGCTTCACCAACTCCCGCAGCACGCTCACCGCCCTGGCCGAGGACCTGGCCAGCCACGGCTACGTCGTGGCCGGAATTGATCACACCTACGAAAGTCACGCCACGGCCTTTCCCGACGGGCGGGTCACCACCTGCCTCGCCCGTGAGGCACGCCGGCGGGGCAGCGGGTTCTGGGAGAAGGTAGCGGCAGGCCGGGCCACGGATGTGTCCTTCGTGCTCGGCGAGCTGACCGGTGCGCACCCGGCCTGGCCGGGCGCCGGGCTGATCGACCCGTCGGCGATGGCGATGGCCGGCCACTCCGCCGGCGGCGCCGCCGCCATCACCGCCATGCTGGCCGACTCCCGCATCCGCGCCGGCATCGACATGGACGGCTCCACCGCCGCCCCGATCCCGGACCGCGGCCTGTCCCGGCCATTCCTGTTCCTGGGCAAGCAATCCAACTACACCCCGGGACGCGGAGGCGCCGTGACCACCC
>JASHYW010000432.1 GCA_030042885.1 Streptosporangiaceae bacterium
TTCGAAGACGTTCTCCAGGTGGGTGCGCACGGTTGACTCGGAGATGCCCAGCCGGCGGGCGATCTGGGTGTTGGTGTGCCCGGCGGCCACCAGGCGCAGCAGGCCGGCCTGCCGGGGGGTGAGCCGGGGAACCGGGTGGCGGCGCCGCTCGGCGTCCAGGTAGGCCTGGTGCAGGTGCGGGCGCAGCAGCGTGAGCACGGCCCGGTCCCGTTCGGAGAAGTCCGGCCCGGGCCCGCGGAGGAAGAACAGCCGGACGGTCTGGCCAGGCCCGTGAACTGGGCCGGGCGGGGCGGGCAGGGTCAGCATCAGATCGTGCTCGTACCCGGCCGGCCGGTAGTTATCGCAGTACATGCCGGTGGAATGCCATTGCCGGGCCGAGTAGAAGTCCGTGATCTTCACGATGCTGTGCAGGTCGCCGGTGCGGTCGGGATAGCTGCAGGGCAGGCAATCCCAGTAGTGCTGCCAGTGCACCGAATTCATGTCCTGGGGCGCGGCAATGCCTTCGACAATGCCTTCGGCACCTGCCTGAATGTACTCCAGGAACCGGGTCTCCAGCTGCCCGCTGTCGAAGCGCTCAAGTGAGACTTCATCGCAGCGGATCTGGTCCATCAGGTCAGCCAGCAGGGACAGCGGAAGCCCCTCCTTCCCGTCCGGCAGGTCGGGGCGGTCCTGGCTGACGATGGCCGCCAGGGCGCGCAGGTCCCGGTCGCTGGCTGTTATGGGAGTGGTCATCGCAGCCGCCTCCTTCCCTGTGAGTTCCACGGTACGCCGGGCACCACGGGTGCGGGTATCGGTAGAACGTCCGATGGCGGACGGGCGGCGGGCCTGCCCACACTCGCAGGTGACAGATCATGCTGCGAGCCAAGGAGATCGCCATGAACCCCATCCGCCGCCTCCGCCGTATCGCCGTCGTGCTGGCCGGCCTGGCCGCCGGCCTGGTGGCCTTCGCCACGCCCGCGTTCGCCGTGTTGCCCGTTCCCGGCCACGTCCGGGTCGGGGGCGCGCCCACGGCCGACCTGCCGGGGGTCATTCCCGGAACCGAGTTCCGGCCGTCGGCTCCGCTTCCGGCGCCGGTCCGCACGGTGACCCACACCGTCGTGGTGAGCGGGATGCCCGGCTGGCAGATCGCCCTGATCGCCGCCGGGGCCGCCCTGCTCGGCGCCGCGGTCGCGATCCTGGCCGGCCGGGCCCGGGCTGCCCGCCGGCCGGCCACCGCGGCCGCCTGAGCGTGCCCTGCGGTGATGTCCATCAGGTGGACAGCCTGGCCTGACCGCCCCCCTGGACCGGGACCATCCCGGCGGAAACCGCAGGCACACAAGACCAGCCCGCCAGGCAGCACGGCGGCCGCCAGGTCAGCCGGCCGCCCGGCTGCAACCCCCGGATATGTACCCATAAGTCTGATCAACAACGAAAGCTGAAAACTACCGTGTCCAGCGCATACCGGGTCATTACCGGCGCGAGCGGCTCACCAGCCAGCCTTCAGGTGCTGCGCTACGCCCGGCATCTGGCCCGCGACCTCGATGCCGCCCTGGTGCCCGTTCTTGCCTGGCTGCCGCCCGGCGGTGACCTGGCCGACCGGCGCACTCCTTGCGAGGAGCTGCGCCGCCTGTGGGCCCAGGACGCCCGCCAGCGGCTCCAGGACACGCTGAACCTCGCCTGGGGAGACCCGCCCGCCGACCTGCCGGTCCAGCCCGTCATCCACCGCGGGCGGCCCGGCCCGGCCCTGGTCGGCGCCGCCTGCCGCCCCGGTGACCTGCTGGTGGTCGGGGCCGGCCGCCGTGGCACCCTGGCCCGGATCACCCACGGCCGGGTCAGCCGCTACTGCCTGGCCCACGCCCGCTGCCCCGTGCTGACCGTCCCGCCGCCCCCGCTCGCCCAGCAAACCCGCCGTGCAGCGCTGGCGCGGGCGTTCCGGCACCGGGCGCTCACCGCCGATCAGATCTGGCCGGATCAACACGGCGGCCGCCTGGCAGACGCCAATCCGCAGGAACCGTAACCCACCCATCCAATCAGCCGTACAGCACCATCATGCTCGTTTGCGGCTGGTGACACCTTTGTTACCAGCAGCCCTCATCGCGATAACTGCATCCGATCCCCGCCCCGCGAGCGAGCCCAGATGACCGGCGGTGCCGGGATCAGGCAAGGAGACCGCCATGACGACCAGCACCAGACAGGCCGACGGGTCCCGGCGCCATAACAGGCTGCTGACTGGGGCGGGGCTGACCGGGGCGGGCAGGGCAGGTGCCCTGCGCCGGGCTGGCTGTTGTCCCGCCGGACCGGTGGCATCTGATCCGCAGCGCCCGGCCGGGCACGATCACGGCCCGGACCCATTCCGGCCCGCGCCCGGCCGTCGTTCCGGCCAATCGTGGACGTCCAGGTCAACGGCCTCACCTGACCGGGCGTGGCCCCGTGCGCCCGGCGTCAGCCGCAGGCACCGGGCCACGCCGCCGCCTATCGGCCGCACCGGCGGTTGCCGTCAGCTCCAGCCTCACCTCCGGCCAGACCCGCGACCGCAGTCCGTGATCGGCGACCTCAGCCGAGCCCTCGAAGGTTGCGCCGGACCAGCCGGTGTGTGCACCAATTGAGCCAACTCGGGACACGCCGCACCTGATCAGGACAAACGCCAGGTTCCACGTGATCAGGATGTAGGGTCGGGAGCTGGCGCGGTGGCATTGTCCGGTGTCAGGTCCTGCAGCCACTTTTCCCCGGGTTTCCCCCTGCGGGCCGCTTCACTGCGGTGACCATGACCGGGTGCTCCGTTTCCAGCTCCCGCCGCCTCGAACCGTGCGTGCGGTTCTCCCGCACACGGCTCACCGACGCCGTTCACCGCCGGCATTCGGCTTGTCCCGCCAGGGCTTTCCCGCCCTGGGTGCGACGGTGATTCCATACAGGCTGATCAGGCCGAACTCATCCGGGGACAGGGCGACCAGCGCCCGCCACCCGAAGCTGCGGCTGCGGCGGTGTTTCTTGCTGACGAACAGCGCGAGCCGCATCCGCGCGTACTGCCTGATCTTGCTGAGCCGCTGGGCTGAATGGCCGTACTTAAAGTAGGCCGCCCAGCCGCGCAGGAACATGTTCATGTCCTCCGCGATCAGCTCCGGCCACAGCCCCAGCCTGCGCCGCCCGGTTAGCTCCCGGATGCGGTCGCGGGCGTGCTGCATGGCCCTGTCCGAGGGCCAGCGGGCCAGGAACGTCACCCGTGGTTTCCCGTTCAGCCCCCGCGAGCGCACCAGCCGGTGGTGGAAGCCGAGGAAATCGAAACCCCCGCCTCCCACCTCCAGATGGACGATGCGGGTCTTGGCCGCCTTCAGCTCCAGGCCAAGGCCAGCCAGCAGGTCCGTCAGCCGCGCCAGCGCGGCTTCAGCCTGGCTGCGGGACCAGCACATCACGACCAGGTCATCAGCGAACCGGACCAGAACACCGTCCCCGTCGTCCCATGCCCGGTCCAGCCGGTGCAGGTAGACGTTGCACATGACGGGGCTGATCACCCCGCCCTGCGCGGCGCCGGTATCCGGACGCTGCACCTGCCCGTTCTCCATCACTCCTGCCCGCAGCATCGCGCGCAGCAGCTTCAGGACCGGCTGGTCACAGACGCGTTCCTCCACCGCTTGCATCAACTCCTGATGCGGAATCGCGGAAAAGCAGCTCGCGATGTCCGTCTCGGCCACCCACCGGCGGCCCCGCGCGCACTCCTCGATGAGCACCTGCAGGGCATCCTGCTGCGACCGCCCCGGGCGGAACCCGAAACTGCACGGCAGGAAGTCCGCCTCGAAGACCGGCTCGAGCACGATCTTCACCGCGGCCTGCACGATCCGGTCGCGGACCGAAGGAATGGAAAGCGGCCTCTGCTCGCCCGCAGGCGCCCCCGGCTTCGGGATGAAGACCCGCCGGGCGGGCAGCGGGCGGTAGCGGCCTTCCTTCAGCTCGCTGGCCAGCTCGCCGAGCAGCCGGTCTACGCCGTACTCCTCGACGCCAGCCAGGGTGATCTTGTCGATGCCCGGCGCGCCGTCATTCCGGCGCACCGCGGCCCACGCGCGCCACAGCACGTCACTGCGGCTGACCTTGTCATATAGCGCGTGGAATCTCCGCCCGGGATCGGCCTTGGCCGCCCGGTACAGCGCATGCTGCAAGGCACGGACCGGATCGGCCGGGACACCCCGGCCCGACCCCAACGCGGCGGGACTAGCACTGACGGCACTCACCGGGCCCCTCCTCCACCTCACGCGCACCGACGAAGCAGCAGCCCTTCCCATCACCAGCGGTTGTGTTGTCCGCCTGGCTCAACCGGTACTACGGCCGCCTCCGACGCCCACCCGGCCAGCAGTCCACTTCCCGGTTGGGCCGGTTATAGGACGCCACGCTCCGGCAGCACAAACCCGCAGGCTGCCGGGCCGGGGAGGGCCTCCCCAGTTCCCGCCGCCACCCTCGATACGTTCCGCGCCCCATACGCCGGGGAGTCCTTCACGGCTGCGCTCCAGGCTCTTCGCCGCTTCCATGGCCTTCGCCCCGATTTCGAGAGGCTCGGCACTCCCTTGCCCGCCCGGTAACCGGGCGGCTGAGTAACGACGCCGCAGGCTTCGCGTCATGCTACGGACCGCATCGTCGCTCCCCCATGCAGGGCTTTTGACGCTGGGCTCCGGCCCGGCCCGTTTCCCGGCCGGGCCGCCAGCCTGCTACCGGGCCTCCTGGCAGCTACCCGGACCGGACTTCCACCGGCAGGCGACGACGAGCTTACGAACACGAAGAAACACCATGGCGCTACGTCACGGTGCCACCTCCCGTTCTGCTGGGCGCACGA
>JASHYW010000433.1 GCA_030042885.1 Streptosporangiaceae bacterium
GACGACGGGCAACTGCCGCCTGGCCGCGTGCCGCACATAACGGAATCCCGACATGACGGTCAACGAAGAACCGAGGACGATCAGCGAGCGGGCGCGTTCGACCAGCGCGTAACAGGCCTCGACCCGCTGCGGTGGCACGTTCTCGCCGAAGAACACGACGTCCGGCTTGAGCACGCCCTGACACCAAGTGCAGTCGACGACCTGGAAGGAGTCCGTCACGTCGCCGGCCAGGACGGCATCGCCGTCAGGGTTGATCAAGGCCGCCGATCCCGCGTCCCAGCCGGGATTGGCGGCCGTGAGCCGCCGGTCGAGGTCGCTGCGGGACGTCCGCTGGCCGCACGACAGGCAGATGACCCGGTGCAGGCTACCGTGGAGTTCGGTCACTCCGGACGCCCCTGCGGCCTGGTGCAGGCCGTCCACGTTCTGGGTGATGATCCCGGCCAGCAGCCCACGGCGGTCCAGTTCGGCGACGGCGTGATGGCCGTGGTTGGGCAGGGCCCGGGCGATGTGCCGCCAGCCGAGGTGGCTGCGCGCCCAGTACCTGCGCCTGGCGGCGGCGCTCCCGGTGAAGGCCTGGTACGTCATCGGAGTGGACCCCGAGACCCGCCGGGCCAGGCCGGTCGGCCCACGGTAGTCCGGAATGCCCGATTCGGTGGACAACCCGGCTCCGCTCAGGATCACGACCTCCCCAGAGGCGACGAGATCGGCGAGTATCCCGAACGATCCGGTGGTTCTCGTCTCCGCCAGCTGGGTCACGACTCCATGGTGCCTTATGGTGCAAGCGGCCGGTCCGTGCCCGGCTAGGCCGCGGTCGTCGTGAGAGCGTGGGCCACGGTGGCGGCGGCTTGCTTGTCGAACACGATCGTGTAGTGGTTCACGTCCGGCACCAGCTGCGGCCGAAGCTGCGGGACACGCTCCTGCCATGCCGCGATGACGTCGGGCTGCAGCAGCCCCGGCGGCGCGCCGAACATGCCGGCCGGAGCATACAGCAGCGGCGTGGGGCCGGTCAGCCGGGACAGGGCGTCCACGAACATCTTCTCCGCCAGCAGTTCGCGGCCGTCCGTGCGCACGGCGTCCTCGGCGGCCCGCGACCTGAGGCTGCCGGCTTCACCGATGAGGTCGTAACGGCAATATGCCTCGACGTCGGCGGTCCAGTGGCCGACCAGCGCCGGATGCGCTCGCCAGAAGTCCAGGTATGCCTCGGTGTCGGGGAAGGTTTGCTGCAGCCGGGCGATCGCCGGGCCCAAGGTGGCGTCGAGCACGGCGTCCAGGTCGGTGCCCTCCGGCACCGGCCGCGGCAGGCCGCCGTCGACCAGGACGAGCCGCCGCACCAGGTTCGGGTGGGCGTCGCGGGCGAGCAGGACGACAAAAGCCCCCATCGAATGCCCGGCGAGCACCGGCCGCCCGCCGAAATGCCGCAGCACCGCCGTCACGTCGGCGGCGTGCTGTTCCAGGCCGTATGGGCCGGGCAGGTGGCAGCTGTGGCCGCGACCGCGCAGGTCAGGAGCGGCGAGCGTCCAGCCGGGCGGCATCTGCCGCGCGACCGCCTGCCATGACATGCCGGAGCCCGTGATGCCATGCACGGCGACCGCCACCCGCTTGCCGGTGCCCCACAGCAGTACGCGCAGGTCTCCACCGTCGACTGGGACGTCAAGTTGCCGGAGTTCCATATTTTTACCCTCCCCGGTCGCCGCAGTTATGCTTACGACCGCCCATATCCTATTATCCGCCGCCTTGATGAGTGCTTGATGTCAACTCGCGCAGAAAGATGACCGGCAAACCGTGCCATGCTGGACTGTGGCTGGAATGCCGGGTAAAACCAGGCTGGGAGGTAAGCGGGCCATGTCTCGAGCACTGAGTTACTCGTCAGGAGAATCTGCGACGCCGCTGCTAGGCGACACGATCAGCGGCAACTTCGACGCCACGGTCCTGGCGTTCGGGACCCGGGAGGCGCTGGTCGACCGGTCCGACCCAGCGACCGTACGCCGCTGGACCTATGCCCAGCTCACGACAGACGTCGACGCGCTCGCGCTCGGGCTGCTGGAAATGGGTATCGCGAAAGGCGACCGGATCGGCATCTGGGCACCGAACTGTGCGGAATGGACGCTCACCCAGTACGCGACGGCCAAGATCGGCGCGATCTTGGTCAACATCAACCCGGCCTACCGCACCCGCGAACTCGAGTTCGTGCTCAACCAGTCGGGCACCAAGCTGCTCGTTTCGGCGGTGAAGCTGAAGACCTCTGACTACGCCGCGATGATTGCCGAGGTACGGCCGCGCTGCCCGGGCCTGGCGCACGTCGTGCTGATCGGCAGCCCCGACTGGCAGGCGCTGCTGGAAATCGGGCACCGGCAGGACCGTTCTGCGCTGGACAGCATTCAGCTGGACACCGACGAGCCCATCAACATCCAGTACACCTCGGGTACCACAGGCTTCCCGAAGGGCGCGACGCTTTCACACCACAACATCCTCAACAATGGATTTTTGGTCGGCGAGCTGTGCAACTACACCGAAGCAGACCGGATCTGCATCCCGGTGCCGTTCTACCATTGCTTCGGCATGGTCATGGGCAACCTCGCCGCGACCAGCCACGGCGCGTGCATGGTCATCCCCGCGCTCAGTTTCGATCCGGTCGCTACCCTGGAAGCGGTGCAGGCCGAACGCTGTACCTCGCTGTACGGGGTGCCGACCATGTTCATCGCCGAGCTGTCCGCCCCTGGTTTCGCCGATTACGACCTTTCCAGCCTGCGCACCGGCATCATGGCGGGCTCGCCGTGCCCGGTCGAGGTGATGAAACAGGTCATCGAGCGGATGTCGATGCCCGAGGTGTCGATCTGCTACGGCATGACGGAAACATCACCGGTATCCACGCAAACCCGCATCGACGACTCGCTCGACCGTCGCGTGTCCACCGTCGGCCGGGTCGGGCCGCACCTGGAGGTGAAGGTCATCGACCCGAAGAAGGGTGTCACGGTGCCGCGGGGCACACCCGGTGAGCTGTGCACCCGGGGGTACTCGGTGATGCTCGGCTACTGGGAGCAGCCGGACAAGACGGCCGAGGCAATCGACGCCGCCGGCTGGATGCACACCGGCGACCTCGCCGTCATGGACGAAGACGGCTACCTGGCCATCACCGGGCGGATCAAGGACATGGTGATCCGCGGTGGCGAGAACGTCTACCCGCGGGAGATCGAGGAGTTCCTCTACACCCATCCCGACATCCTGGATGCTCAGGTCATCGGCGTTCCCGATGCCGTGTACGGCGAGGAGCTCATGGCCTGGATCCGCCTGCGGCCGGGCGCCCCGGCGCTGACCGCCGAGGACCTGCGGTCGTTCTGCTCCGGGCAGCTGGCGCATTACAAGATCCCCAGGTACGTGCTCATCGTCGAGGAGTTCCCGATGACGGTTACCGGCAAGGTGCGCAAGGTGGAGATGCGGGAGCGGTCGGTCGAGATCCTCGGCCTCGATGCGGCGGCGCCTTCGGAGTAGACCTGCCGCGTCATCGTGGCGCTGCGCCGCCAGGCCCAGGAAGATGCCCCGGCCCGGTGTTTCGGCCAGCCGCGGAGAGCCCGCGATCAACCCGGGCGTCGCCGCCCCTGGTCGCGTCGTAGCGCTCGCCTCGCGGTCATAATCAAGCACGATCGCACCCTATGGGCCCCCTATGCCCCCCACGGCCGAACATCCGGCGGACGAAGCAGCACATCACGGCCAAGTTGTGATCTGCAGCCGCTCCGCTTATCGGGCGAAAAGCGCACCGTGGTCGTGTGAGTTGATAATCGCTAACTTCACGACATAGACGTCAATAAATGATTGTATTGGATGAAATCGGAGCCAGCGCATGATCGAACAGCTTTGGTAGCCAACCCCGCCGGGGAGCGGGGTTGTAGGGGTGCGGAGATGGGCGAGCAGCAATACAGCCGCCGCCTCGAGCCATCGTGGCCGACGGTCGCGGCGACGACGTTCCGGCTGTGGCTGCAAAGACGCAATGGGAGAGGCAGGCGGCTGGCATCCCGGCGGAAGCGCGGAGTGCTCGTGCTGAGCGCCATCGCCGCCATGGCCCTGGGGGCGCTGGTGACGCTGGCCTTCACCGGGTATGAAACCCAGTCTCCGGCCGCGCGGCCGAGCGACGCGGCCCAGAGCACCGTATCGTCGAGTCAGCTGCAGATCGCCCAGGCGAACCGGCAGCAGGCGGCAGCCTGGGTCGCGACTCAGGTGCTCCCCGGCACCGACATCGAATGTGACACCCTGATGTGCGCCGCCCTGCAGGCCGCCGGGGTATCGGCGGGCAACCTGCTCGTGATGCAGACTACGACGCAAGATCCGCTGGGTGTCAGTGTGGTCGTCGCGACGTCGGCGGTGCGGAACCAGTTCGGCTCTCGCCTGGCTTCGGTCTACGCTCCGCTGCTCATGGCTCAATTCGGGACCGGCCCCGAGCGGATCGAGATCCGTTACATCGCGCCCGACGGAACCGCTAGCTTCGAGAAGTCGCTCGCCCCCGATCGCGCTGCCCGGATAGCCGCGGGTGAACAGCTTCTGACCAACAAGCGTGTCCAGGAATCGGCCGCCGCCCGCAACGCGCTCCTGACCGGCAACGTCGATCCGCGCCTGCTGATAACGCTTCCAGCACTTGCCCACGAAATTCCGGTGCGCTTGGTAACCTTCGATGACTCGTCGCCAGGTGCGGCGGTCCCGCTGCGCGGTGCTGAACTCAGCGCCTCCGCCCCCGCTGGCTTGTCGGCGATACTGGCGTTCCTGGCCGCCCAGCAAGCCGAATACAAACCCTCGCTATTCAAGAAAGTCGAGCTTGCTGACGGTCACTGGATCGTCATCGTACAGTACGACGCCCCGGGGTGGATGGGGTTCAAAGGCCCCTGACTGCCTAAAAAGGCCCCTAACTGCCTAAAGCGGGGTTTGAGGGAGGGGTCCACATGAAGCTTCCGAGAATAACCAGGCGATTGGTCATGCTGTTGGCCGCGTCGGCCCTGCTGCTCGGTCTTCCCGCCGCCGCGACCGCGTACGCGTCCTCCGCCACCGCGGGCACGGGCTGGATCAGGCTGGCGCACCTGTCCCCGAACACGCCCCCCGTCGACGTGTACCTGTACTCGTTCGGCAATTCCAATGCGCAGATCGTGCTGCATCATGTTGCCTACGGAACGGTCTCACCGTATGAGCCGGTCACCGCGGGGGACTACAGCGTGGCCATGCGCGCCGCCGGCGCATCCCCGACGAGCCAGCCCGTCCTGTCGACCAGCGTCACCATCCAGGCCAATCACGCCTACACGGTGGCGGGAATGGGACCCGAATCGGGCCTGCGGCTTCAGGTCCTGAACGATGACCTGACCACGCCGGTCGGGCAATCCCTGGTGAGGGTGATCCAGGCGTCACTGAAGCAGCACGTGGTCAGCGTGAGCTTCGGCTCAACGGTCATCGTGAGCCAGCTGTCGTTCGCCTCGGTGAGCCCGTACCAGGCCGTGTTGCCGGGCACCAGGACCGTGACCGTGACCGCTAGCGGCGCGAGCGCGCACTCGAGCGTCACGCTCGCCGCCGGGACCGTCCACACGCTGGTCGTTCTCGACGGGGCCAATGGTCTCGAGATTGTCAACCTGGAGGACGCGTCGGGCAGCGGCAAGCCGCCGACGGGGGGTGTCTCGACCGGGTTCGGCGGCACCGCGCCGCGAGGGCCGGGCTCGCCGGTGCCGTGGCTCGCTGTCATCGGAGCCGGGTCGCTGCTCGCCCTGACCGGCGGGCTGAGGATGCGCCGTGACGGGCTGCGGCCTCGCCGTCGGCTGCGCACTGGGATCTGAAGAATGCCGACTCGCAGGCCGGCCGCACTGCTCTCGCTCGCGGCCGGCCTGGTCGTGATCGCTGGCGGGACGGCCGGTCGATGAGCTCACCGGCATCGACGGGGTGCTGCCTCCCCGGGGCGGCAGCCGCTGAGCTCGCGGTCGGCCCCGGTCGGCCTGATCGCGGACCCAGGGCGGACAGGTGGTGACTATCCTGAGGCGCGGATGGCCCAACGGCCCCGGGAGGAGTCATGGATCTGCAGGTCGCCGACAATCCGGACCAGGAGCGGTTTGAGATCCGGGCGGACGGCGAGCTTGCCGGGTTCGCCCAGTACGACCTGAAGGACGGCGTCATCGCGTTCCTGCACACCGAGACCGATCGCCGGTTCCGCGGCCAGGGCCTCGCCGGGCACCTCATCCAGGCCAGCCTCGACGCGGCCAGGGAACGGCACCTGGCGGTGCTGCCCTACTGCTCGTTCGTGCGCAGGTGGATCACCGAACATCCCTCGTACGCGGACCTGGTCCCGCCCGACCAGCGCAGCCATTTCAGCATGTGACCCGCACTCATCGCGGCACCGATGAGTTTGGCCGCCGAGTTCCGTTTCACGGTTGAGGATCGGCGACCGGCCGATACTGCACGAGAGGCTGTCCATGAGCACTCAGCAGAGCACCGACGAGATCGTCAGCGCGGCGATCGCGGGTGACGAGCCCGCCTTCGCCACCCTCACCGAACGCCACCGGCGTGAGCTGCACGTGCACTGCTACCGGATGCTCGCCTCGTTCGACGAGGCCGAGGATGCGGTGCAGGAGACGTTCCTGAATGCCTGGCGCGGGCGGGCCGGATTCGAGGGCGGTTCGCAGTTCCGCGCCTGGCTGTACCGCATCGCCACGAACGTGTGCCTGGACATGCTGCGGCGCAACTCGCGGCGGGCGACCCGGATGCGCTCGCTCGCCGAGGTGCCGTGGATCCAGCCGTATCCGGACCTGCTGCTCGACCTGGCCGCGCCGAGCGACGAGCAGCCCGAGGCGATCGCCGTCCAGCGGGAGACGATCTCCCTGGCGTTCCTGGCTGCCCTGCAGGTCCTGCCGCCCAGGCAGCGCGCGGCGCTGATCGCCCGCGACGTGCTCGGCTGGCCGGCCAGCCAGACCGCGTCCGCGCTCGGCACCAGTGTCGCGGCGGCCAACAGCGCCCTGCAGCGCGCCCGGGCGACATTGCAGTCGCACCTGCCGTCCCGGCGCGCCGAGTGGTCGGCTCAGGACCCGACCGCCGAGGAGCGCGCACTGCTCGAGCAGTTCATGGACGCGCACGAACGGCTCGACGCCGAGGCCGCTGTCGCGATCGCGGCGCGGGACATCCGGATCACCATGCCGCCCTACCCGTGGTCCTTCGACGGGCCCGATGCGATCAGGCCGCTGATGGCCGACGCGGCCGCGATGGGCCGCTGGCGGCTGATCCCGGTGGGCGCCAACCGGATGCCGGCCGCAGCGGGCTACCTGCGCCGGCCGGGCGACAGCGAGTTCCGCGCGTTCAAGCTCGACGTCATGCGGATCGAGGCGGGCGCCATCGCGGAGATCACCACGTTCAATGCGGACCTGTTCCCGGCCTTCGGGCTGGCGCCGACGCTGTGAGCGCCGGACCGGTGCCGCCCTGGGCAGCTAGCCGAGCAGGCTCCTGACCAGTTCCGCGAGCCCCGGAGGCCAGATGACCTCCGCGGTCGAGTCCATCTCCGCCAGCGTCCACCAGCGCCAGGCGGCGATCCCGTCCGAGGCGTGCATCGCCGCCACCTCGCCCAGCGAGCGCCGGGCCGTCTGGACCCGCGCCAGGAAGAACCGCTCGTGCTGCCGGACGATCGCGTCGGCGTACTCCATGACCAGCGTCCGTTCGTGCACCTGGCCACCCACCGGCACATCGGTCCAGCCGGTTTCCTCGGCCAGTTCCCGCCGGGCTCCGGCCGCGTAGTCTTCCCCGTCATTCAGCCCGCCGCCCGGCGTGCACCAGTGCCGCCCGTTGGGCGGTCCGTCGTCGTACCGGAACAGCAGCACGCGGTCGTCCGGGTCGAGCACGATCACCCGACCCGCCCGCCGCAGCCGCAGGTCCTGGTGCTCTGCCACTACGGGCCAGGAGAGGTCGCGAAGCCGGTGCGCATGCCATCAAGCCTAGGCGGAGCCCCGGTGCTGGTCAGCGCCCAGGCCGACGGAGGACAGCCGGTCCCGCTCAGCCGGCGTGAGCTGGTCCGCTACGGCCAGGGCCCCGAGATTCGCGCGGACCTGCTCAGGCCGCGTCGCCCCGAACAGCGGCCAACCGCGACGAGGCGGTGTTCGCCGACCCCGAGCGCTTCGACGTCACCCGTTCGCCGAACCCGCAGGTCGGCTTCGGCGCGGCCGGCCCGCATCTGTGCCTGGGCGCCCACCTGGCCCGCCGTGAGCTCACGGTCATGCTCCGCGAGCTGCTCACCCGTGTCCCCGACATCACCGTCGGCGAACCCGACCGCCTGCTGTCCAGCTTCATCAACGGCATCAAGCGCCTGCC
>JASHYW010000434.1 GCA_030042885.1 Streptosporangiaceae bacterium
GGGCAGGCCGAGCCCGAGTTCTTCGCCGACGTGGACGCCGAGGCCAAGAAGGTCGGCGCCGACGTGCGCGAGGCGTGCCGGACGATGCCGGATCCGCCGGTCCTGTTCATGTTCGACAACGTGTACGCCGAGCCCACCGCGATCCTGCGGGCTGAGCGCGAGCAATACGCCGCCTACTTGGATTCCTTCGAGGAGGCCGGGCGATGACCACCCTGACGCTGTCCCGGGCGCTGAACGAAGGGCTGCGCCGCGCCCTGGAGGACGATCCCAAGGTCCTGATCATGGGCGAGGACGTCGGCAAGCTCGGCGGGGTCTTCCGGATCACCGACGGCCTGCAGAAGGACTTCGGCGAGGACCGGGTGATCGACACGCCCTTGGCCGAGTCCGGCATCGTGGGCACCGCGATCGGCCTGGCGCTGCGCGGCTACCGGCCGGTCTGCGAGATCCAGTTCGACGGCTTCGTCTTCCCGGCGGCCAACCAGATCGTCAACCAGCTGGCCAAGATGCGCTACCGGTCCCGCGGCCACATCAGCCTGCCGGTGGTGATCCGCATCCCGTGCGGCGGCGGCATCGGCGCGGTGGAACACCACAGCGAGTCCCCGGAGGTGCTGTTCGCGCACACCGCCGGCCTGCGGGTGGTCGCCTGCGCGGACCCGGCCGACGCGTTCGCCATGATCCAGCAGTCGATCAACTGCGACGACCCGGTGATCTTCTTCGAGCCGAAGCGGCGCTACTGGGACAAGGGCGAGGTCGACGTGGCCTCGGGTGCGGCCAGCGCGCTGCCGCTCGACCGGGCCAAGGTCGCGCTCGAGGGCACCGACCTGACCCTGCTCAGCTACGGCCCGCTGGTGCGGACCTGCCTGGAGTCTGCCCTCGCCGCCCGCGACGACGGCCGCAGCGTCGAGGTCATCGACCTGCGCTCGCTGTCCCCGCTGGACATGGAGACGATCGGCGCGTCGGTGCGCAGGACCGGGCGCTGCGTGGTAGCGCACGAGGCGCCGGTGTACGCGGGCTTCGGCGCCGAGATCGCCGCGCGCGTCACCGAGCAGTACTTCTACCACCTGGAGGCACCGGTGCTGCGGGTCGGCGGCTTCACCACCCCTTACCCGCCGTCCCGGCTGGAGGAGCACTACCTGCCCGACCTGGACCGGATCCTGGACGCCGTCGACCGCACGTTCGGTTACTGAGGAGCAGTCATGGCCGAGCTGAAGGAGTTCAAGCTCCCCGACGTAGGCGAGGGCCTGACCGAGGCCGATATCGTCACCTGGCACGTCAAGCCCGGCGATCGGGTGGAGGTCAACCAGATCATCGTGGAGATCGAGACCGCGAAGGCGGTGGTCGAGCTGCCGTCGCCCTGGGACGGGACCGTCGCCCGGCTGCTGGCCGAGGAGGGCCAAACGGTGGACGTGGGCGTCCCGATCATCGCGATCGACGTGTCCGGCACCGCGACGGCCGCCGTACCAGCCGGTTCCGCCGTAGCCGCTCCCGCCCAAGGGGGGTCTGGGGGGATGGGTCCCCCCAGGAGCGGGGGGATCCCGGGAGGTCGTCTCCCCGGGGAAACACAGCCGCCGGGCGGGACGCCGGAACGCCACGCGGTCCTGGTCGGCTACGGCGTCAGGGCCTCGTCGACCACGCGCCGCCCGCGCAAGGCGAGGCCGGGGACCGGGCACGTCCAGGCACCGGCGGCCCGCGGGCTGGCCAAGCCGCCGGTGCGCAGGCTGGCCAAGGACCTCGGCATCAGCCTGGCAGAACTCGCGGGCACCGGGCCTGGTGGCTCGATCACCAGGGACGACGTGCAGCAAGCGGCCGGCGCGGCCACGGTCCGTCCGGAACTAGATCTCGTGGACAATGGGCCCCGGCCGGTCACCGTGGCCGTCGGCCCGGCGACTACCAGCCCGGGCGGCGAGGAGCGCATCCCGGTGCGGGGGGTCCGCAAGCACATGGCGGCGGCCGTGGTCTCCAGCGCGTTTACCGCCCCGCATGTCACCGAGTTCCTGCAGGTTGACGCGACCGAGACGATGGCCGCGGTGCGGCGGGTCCGCGACCTGCCCGAGTATGCGGACGTGCGAGTATCGCCGCTGCTGTTCGTGGCGCGGGCGCTGCTCATTGCCGTGCGGCGGCATCCGCTGGTCAACTCGTCGTGGGACGCAGACACGCAGGAGATCGTGATCAAGCACTACATCAACCTGGGCATCGCGGTAGCCGCCGAACGCGGCCTGCTGGTGCCGAACATCAAGAACGCCGGCGAGCTGTCGCTGCCCGAGCTGGCCGCCAGCCTGCATGAGCTGGCCGAGACGGCCCGGGCGGGCCGGGCCACCCCGGCCGACCTGACCGGCGGGACGATCACGATCACCAACGTCGGGGTGTTCGGAGTGGACGGCGGCACGCCGATCCTCACCCCCGGCGAGGCCACCATCCTGGCCTTCGGGCAGGTCAGGGACGCTCCGTGGGTCGTCGACGGGCAGCTTGCCGTGCGCCAGGTAAGCACCTTGTCGCTGTCGTTCGATCACCGGATCGTCGACGGAGAGCTCGGCTCCGCCGTGCTGCGCGACGTGGGCTCCATGCTCCAGGACCCGACCCGGATGCTCGCCTGGAGCTGAAGGGCCGGGGTTAGAAGGCGGCCTCCGGGAGGTCCATCAGGTCCAGTGCGGTTTCCTCGACGATGGTGCGCTCCGTGGCCAGCCGGGGCAGCACCGTGGCGGCGAAGAACCGGGCCGCGGCCAGTTTGCCCGCGTAGAAGTCACGATCGGCGGAACCGGCCGGGATCTGGTCGAGCTGCCGCAGGGCGATCTCCGCCTGGGTAAGGAGCAGCCATCCGATCACCAGGTCGCCGAGTGCCATCAGCAGCCTGGTCGTGTTCAGCCCCACCTTGTAAATCTCGGCTGGCTGGTCCACCGACGCCATCAGGAAGCTCGTCATGGCCGCCACGATGGCCTCCACCTGCGAGGCCGCGTCGGCGAGCGCGGCCCGCTCGGCCTTCAGCCTGCCGTTGCCTGCCTCGGCGGCCGCAAAATCCCTGATCTTGGTCAGCAGCGTTCCGAACGCCCGGCCCTGGTCCCTGATGATCTTGCGGAAGAACAGGTCCAGGCTCTGGATTCCGGTGGTGCCCTCGTACAGGCTGTCGATCTTCGCGTCCCTGATGTACTGCTCGATCGGGTAGTCCTGGAGGAACCCGGAGCCGCCGAGAGTCTGCAGGGACAGGGTGAGCAGCTCGTACGAACGTTCCGAGCCGACGCCCTTGACCACCGGGAGGAGCAGGTCGTTCAGCCCGGCCGCGGACTCCGCTTCATCGTCGGTGCGTCCGGCAGCGACCGCGACCTGGAGCGCGTCCTGCACGCTGGCCGTGTAGAGCACGAGCGCGCGCATGCCCTCGGCGTAGGCCTTCTGCAGCATCAGCATGCGGCGGACATCGGGATGGTGGATGATCGTCACGCGCGGCGCGGTCTTGTCCGTCATCTGCGTCAGGTCGGCCCCCTGCACCCGGTTCCTGGCGTAGTCCAGCGCGTTCAGGTAGCCGGTGGACAAGGTGGCGATCGCCTTGGTCCCAACCAGCATCCGGGCGTCCTCGATGATCTCGAACATCTGCCTGATGCCGTCGTGCACGCCGCCGACCAGGGTGCCGACCGCCGGGCGGTCCGCGCCGAACGTCAGCTCGCACGTGGTCGACGCCTTCAGGCCCATCTTGTGCTCGACGTTGGTAGTGACGACGCCGTTGCGCTCGCCCAGGGTCCCGTCGGGGTTGACCAGGTACTTCGGCACGAGGAACATCGACAGGCCCTTGGTGCCCGGGCCTGCGCCTTCGGGCCTGGCCAGCACCAGGTGGAAGATGTTCTCGGCCAGGTCGTGCTCGGCGCTGGTGATGAACCGCTTGACCCCTTCGATGTGCCAGGTGCCGTCGGGCTGCTCGATCGCCCTGGTGCGCCCGGCGCCGACGTCGGAGCCGGCGTCGGGCTCAGTCAGCACCATCGTGGCGCCCCACTCGCGCTGGATGGCCCGTTCGGCGAACCGCTTCTGCTCCTGCGTGCCGAGCTCCCACAGCACGCGGGCCATGGTGTGGCCGCTGGAATACATCCAGACCGCGGGGTTGGAGCCGAGGATCAGCTCGGCCATGGCCCAGTGCAGCGACCGGGGCGACTCGGTGCCGCCCAGCTCGGCGGGCAGGGACAGGCGGTACCACTCGGCGTCCATGTACGTGCGGTATGACCTGCGCAGCGACTCGGGTATCCGCACCGAGTTCGTGGCCGCGTCGAAGACCGGCGGGTTCCGGTCGGCGTCGGCGAACGACTCGGCCAGCGGGCCGGCCGCCATCCGCTCGAGCTCGGCGAGGATGCCCCGGGCGGTCTGTTCGTCCAGTTCCGGATAGGGCTCGCGGCCCAGCAGGTCCTGGCGCCGCAGCACCTCGAAGAGGTTGAACTCGATGTCACGCAGGTTGCTCTTGTAGTGACTCATCCGCTGCTCCGCCACTCGTCTTGCTTCATCCAAAGTTCGCGTTATCCAGACACAGGTCGAGGTCCTCGCCGACCCACGTTCACCGGCCGCTCGCGCAGGCTCAAACGGCCCGTGCTCACTAGCCGGTTCTGGATACCGCTCACTGGCACCGCTACCGGGCTATGCTACCCGCTGGTAACGTGTTTATGCTACCCGTCGGTAACTACCTCGGCGGCCACGCCCCGCGCGGCATTTGTACGGTCGGCGGACACAAGTGAGCCTGGACGTCACTATTGGCCACATGTCCGAATTTTTGCGGGTTTCCACACCTCGCTGATCACTGACGACTACGCTTCGCTGATGTGAGCGATGTTCACGACTCCTCGGCGGGCGCACGACGGTCGCCGCCGGACATCTCGCTCCAGCAGGGTTCCGCGCCACCGCCGGGACCTGTGCCTCAGCCGGAATCCGCACCGCGGCCGGCGGGCGAATTCCCGGTCCGGCAGCCGCACGCGCGGCTGGTCCAACCCGGCGGCCGCCACCGGCGGCCCATGCCTGCCAGCCTGCCCGAGGGGGCGCCCGCTCTGGTCCTGGCGGTGCCCAGCGTCAGCGACAACGGCCTGACCGGGCCCACCGCCGAGATCGCAACCATCCTGCGCGTGGATAACCCGGCCCTGGACGTGCGCACGGCCATGATCGACCAGGGCGGACGCGGTGACCCGGCCGGGATCCGGGCCGTGCTCGCCGACGCCGCGGCCCGGCGGCCGGCGGGCGCGCCGTCGGCCGTGGTGGTGCCGCAGCTGGTCACGCCGCACCCCGAGACGGCCCGCGCGCTGCGGGAGGCTATCGCGGCCAGCGGGGCCAACGCCAGGATCGGCGAGGTCTTCAACACCAACGCGCTGCTGGCCGAGGCGCTGCATCACCGGCTCGCGGACGCCGGGCTGGCCCGGGCCGACCGGGTCCGCATGTTCAGCATCACCACCTCCGCCGACGGCATCATCCTGCTCACGGTGGGCGGCGAGGAGGCGGTCGGCACGGCGAGCGTCACGGCCTTCCTGCTGGCGGCCCGGCTGGCCCTGCCGGTACTGGCCGCGTCGCTTGACGCCAAGCCCACCGTCGAGGAAGCTGCGGCCCAGCTCGACGCCATGGGCGTCAACCGGATCGCCCTCGCCCCGTGCGTGATCGGACCCGAAGCCGACCCGGCGGCCATCGAGGAAGCCGCGGCCGCGGTGGGCGGCAAGTGCGCCGCGCCGCTCGGCGCGCACGGCAATGTGGTCAAGCTCATCTCGCTCGCCTACGGTCAGGTCCTCAGCCAGCTCGAAACGCTGGAAACCCCCTGAGCCAGCCGGTCAGCCGGCCGGGCGGACGGCGCCGATGGGGTAGCCGGGCTGGTAGATGCTGTCGATGCGGACGAAAGCGCCGGTGTAGGGGGCGTCGACCATCATGCCGTTGCCGATGTAGATCCCGACGTGGTGGATGGTGGCGGGGTCTGAGTTGTTGGTGGCGTAGAACAGCAGGTCACCGCGCTGCAGCTGGTCCAGCGGCACGTGCGGGCCCTCTTCCCACTGGTACCCGGTGTAGTGCAGGAGCTGGACGCCCGCGTGCGCCCAGGCCTCCATGGTCAGGCCCGAGCAGTCGTAGCTGTCCGGCCCGGCCGCGCCCCACTGGTACGGCTTGCCCAGCTGGGTGAGCGCCCAGTTGGCGGCGATGTCACCCTGGGTGGCCGTCGCCCCGGAACTCCACGCCCAGGCGGGCGCCTGAGTAGGGCCTTCCGCACTGGTCCCGGCCGCGGCGCTGGCACGCCCGGCGGCCGCCGCCGCGGCGGCCGCGAGCGCG
>JASHYW010000435.1 GCA_030042885.1 Streptosporangiaceae bacterium
GGGATGCGGCACCTGCGCAAGCTGGTCTCCGGGGGCAGCTTCCGTGTCGTGCAACTGGACAGCAGCCAGTACACCGACGTCGCACAGCCACAGGGCAGCGACTACACCAACGTCGTGCGGCTGGACCGCAGCCAGTACACCGAAATTCGCTGACCTGACCCTCCCCGGTGTTGCGGGTATTCCGGGCCGGATATCCGCTCGCGGGTCCCCGGCTACCAGGCTTGGTTACTTACCGTAATAGCGCCGCGGATGTTGCTTGCCACCGCGTAGACCGGGGTCGTGGACCCATCGGCGGGCAGGCGGGGAGTGGGTACCGGCGCGAGCAATTCAGGAAAGTTCCCACTTCAAGCTCGTCCGACTCCCGTCCAAGGTGGTGCTCGTGGAGCATAGCCCGACTGCGAGCCGTTTCCCCAGCACGCTTTCCAAGTCCTGCGTGCCACGGTCCTATCGCACCACCACGATCGCGCACCATCTCGTGCCCTCGGGCATATTCTCCAGCCCAGATCGACACCACCGTCGGCGGCCTGGTCGGCTACTGCGGCCTGGGCCGCAAGCCAGGCCGCAAGCCCTGATGCCGCCTGGCTGTCCGCGATTAAAGCGCGACTTCTTCTGCACTCTCTGGTCTGAGCAGCACCTCATGCAGGCGGAAACTATCGGCAATCGACTGCGGCTGAGAATCGACGAGCCACGACTGATACAGGGCCTTGTAATGCCGTTCACGGCGAGGCGCATCACTGCTGTCACTGAAGAAGCCGATGAGCTTGCCGTTTTCCAGGGCGTATGCCTCGACGGCATTGTGGTCCATGACCAGCTCCGCGCCCGAGGCGTATCTGACGCGAGTACTCCTGCCCGTATCGGCGCCGTTCCAGCTGGTCAGGACCAGCGCCTCGACCTGTCCGCCCTCGACATCGCAGATGAAAATCCCCTCAAATATCGACCAGGTCGTTTTGCCCAGGCGGCGCAGAGATCGCCGGTCGGTCACCGTGGCGAACTGGTCGATGACGCTAAGGGCGTTGATGCCGGAGTCGACCCAGCTGTTGCAGAGCCTCGACGCAGCTGAGGCGAGATCAGCCTGATACGCGTCCGTGTGGAAGGACTGAATGGCGACCGGAGGCCCGAAGCTGGCCGCCTTATCCTTCGCTAGCCGCGCGCTCCAGGCCACTTCCGGGGAGAAGGCCATGTGCAAGGCCACGTATACGTCTGGTTTTCCCTTGAGCAACCTTTCGGCGGCCGGAAGGCTGGCTGCAGCAGGCTTCTCGAGCAGAATGGCCGCATGCGGGAAGTGCTCGCTGACCTTCTGGCACACTGTCGTGTGCGTGGGAGTCGGGGTAGCGACGACAACAATGTCGGGATCGTACCGGCGGCCCGCGTCCATGAGGTCAGCGTGGACAGGAACCTGCTTCCCGCGGAAAGCGAGCGTACGCGGCAGATCCGGACCCGTGTCCACCCCGGCCAGCACGGCCAGGCTCGGCACTTGCTCTAGGGCTTTAATATGTGTCCGACCAGCTATTCCCAGTCCGACTACTATCAATCTGTGCGGTGACGCTGACACCTAACCCCCAACTGGTCTCACTTGTCGTGTGCAAAACGGTTCAACTTTGCCAAGGGCCACGCAATTTCGTCTGTGCAGTAAGATGAATAGCAATCTGATCAGCCTGTGGCGCAGTGATGTGGTGGTACGGTTCTTCATATCGAGAGTAGCACCGCCCAAGGACGGCGGCTACCGACTCGCGGTCCTTTCCGCCGGGATGACCCTGTCGGCCGTATCTAGGCCAGACGGCGACTGCGCCGGGTCCGTGTGGGCCTGAGCGGACCCGGCGAGGATGGGTGCAGGCAGCGGACCAGTCGTTCCTTGTGCTATCGGCGGTTTACCGCGGTTTCGCGTGCATCACAACCGCCACGAGCAGCATGAGCGCAATTACCAGGCCGATCGCCACGGTTATGAGCTTCTCGAGCAGATCTATTATCGCGACCACGATCTTGGTCAGGGACCACAGCGTGACGACCACAGCGCCGATGAGGCATAGCTGGAAGGTGCCCATGACGCCTCCTCGCTGCAGTGCTCACGCGGCCCGGGTTCTTGCCCGTTCTGCTGGATTTAGTTCAATTTCCAGGTTGCCGACCAAAAGCGGCGTCCAGGAATGTGAACCACAGGAAGACCACAGGATTCGGTGCGCGGCGCACCCGGCTCATGCGTTCGGACCGATCGCGCTACCGGGCAGAGGTGAGGCGCTGTCATGTTCTCGCTGGGGGCGGGAATCGCGCGCATGCCGAGGCCGTCATAATCTAGAAACAAGTGTGTCCCCTGGCTGAGAGGCTGCCGGTTGCGCTGCCTACTCATCGGTGGGGGAGCAGGGAGGGTCGCAGTCGTGCGAGAGGAGTCTGGTGAAGAATTCGCCGGGCTGCTGAAGCGACTGCGCACCGAGGCCGGATTGACTCAGGAGGACCTGGCCGAACGGTCGGGGGTGAGCGTCCGATCCATCAGCGACCTGGAACGCGGCATTAACCGCAGCGCCCGCCGGGAGACCGCGCGCCTACTCGCCGATGCGCTGAATCTGACCGGAGTGGAGCGTGCGACCTTCGAAGCCGCTGCGCTTCGCCACGCTCCCGGCCTGAGCGTGCTGCCTTGGGCGCAGGGCACGCGCCGCGGTGCGATTGCCGTCGCGACGCGTACCCTCCCGCGCGATGTCGCCAGCTTCACCGGCCGGGAGGACGAACTGGCGCAGCTGATGGACGCGGTCCAGTCCGCTCTGGGCGCTGGTGGGGTGGTCAGCATCCATGCGATCGGCGGCATGGCGGGGGTCGGCAAGACTACGTTTGCCGTGCATGCGGCGCACCGGCTCGCGTCCCGTTTCCCCGACGGGCAGATCTTCCTCACGCTGAACGCCCACACGGCGGGGCGGCGACCGGTTGATCCGGTCGAGGCACTGGCTAACCTGCTGCTGACGGTCGGCGTCACGGCTGAGCAGATCCCCGCCGGGCTCGAGGCGCGGATAGGACTGTGGCGCTCGCATCTGGTCGGCAAGCGGCTGCTGCTGATTCTGGACGACGCAGCCGGCCATGAGCAGGTCCAGCCACTGCTGCCGGGCACCGCCGGCAGCCTGGTCCTGGTCACCAGCCGCCGGCACCTCACCGCCCTCGATGATGCCGCGGCGATCAGCCTGGACACCCTGCCGCAGGAGGAGGCTGCCGTCCTGCTGATCCGGCTGTCGGGCCGTTCCGACATGCATCCGGAAGACAGCGCAGTCAGCGAGATCACCCGGCTCTGCGGATACCTGCCCCTTGCCATTGGCATGCTGGCTCGCCAGCTGCATCATCACCCCGCCTGGACCGTGGAGGGACTAGCTGGCGAGCTGGCGGCAGCGCGTGACCGGCTGCAGCTCATGCGCACCGAGAACCTGTCCGTCATGGCCGCGTTCGACCTGTCTTACGAAGACCTCGCGCCCCGGCAGCAGCGGCTGTTCCGTCGGCTGGGCCTTCACCCGGGTCCTGCAATCGAGGTCGGTGCGGCCGCGGCGCTCGACGGCATCAGCATCGCCGAGGCGCGCCGCGGCCTTGATGAGCTCTACGACCACTACCTGATCACCGAGGCTGTCCGCGGCCGCTACCGCATGCATGACCTGGTCCGCGAGCACGCCCGCTCGCTGGCCGCCGCCGACGACCCGGAGGAATGCGCCGCCGCCATCGGCCGACTGCTGGACTACTACGTGCACGCCGCCGCGGCAGCGGGCCGGCACTTCAAGCGGACCGGTTATGACGATTCGCCGGCCTGGAACCCGGAACTGGCCACACGGGATCAGGCGGCGAACTGGCTGGAAGCCGAGCGCGGCAACCTGCAGGCAGCCGTGGACTACGCGGCACTGCGCGACTGGCCTGCCGGCGTGGCGATTCCCATCGCGATCGCCGACTTCCTGCGGTCCCATGGCCACTGGAGCCAGGCGCTTTCGCTGCACCGTACCGGGGCGGTCACCGCTCGGCGGGCCGACGATCAACACGGGCAGGCCGTCTGCCTGACCAACCTCGGCACGATCCAGCGGCTGACCGGCAACTACCGGGCCGCAGCCGCGACCCTGGCCGAGGCGGCCGAGTTGTACCGCGGTCTCGGTGACCGGCACGGCCAGGCCAGCGCCCTGTTGAGCCTGGGTGTGGTCCAGCGGCTGTCCGTCGACTACCCGACCGCCGATCGCACGCTGTCCCAAGCGCTGGAACTCTACGAGAAGTGTCACGACCAGGTCGGCCGGGCTGACACCTTGAACGAGCTTGGCGTGGTACGCCGCCTGACCAGGGATTACCATGCCGCCGCGGCCTGTCACGAACAGGCCCTGGAGTTGAATCAGCATCTGGGTGACCGGCTCGGCCAGGCCGACTCGCTGCGCTACCTGGGCCGGGTGCTGGAGGAGACCGCCGATTATGCGACCGTGTCCGCTACCTACGCGGAAGCGCTGGATCTGTACCGTGATCTCGGCGAGCTGCTCGGTCAGGCCCATACTCTCAACTTCCTCGGCCTCGCCGAGCAGGTGACGGACTACCCGGCAGCGGAGGCCACCCTGGCCGAGGCGCTGGCGCTGTATGAGAGGCTCGGCCACCGCCTCGGCCAAGCCGAAGTCCACAACAATCTCGGGGAGGTACTGTCCGTCTCTTCTCCAGGCGAAGCCCGCGCTCATCACGTGCAGGCGCTGGAAATCGCCCGGGAAATCGACGCGCTGCTCGAGGAAGCCCGCGCCCTCGAAGCGATCGGACAGATCGATATCGACGACGGGCACCGTGAGGAAGGCGCCCGTGAGCTGCAGCGGGCGCTGGAGATCTATCAGCGAATAGGCTCCCCTTTGCGCGTCCGTGTGCAGCGGACTCTCCAGCACCACCGGCTCTAGCCCTGCTGTCCGACACCGAGAATCACGAGCCCGCCGAAGACCACGGAATGAACCTGTGGGCATTATGTGGGCTTTCTTCCTGGTAACGCCGGATAGTCCTTTCTAACGTCGATATTGTCCTTCCGCGTACAGGGCAGGAGGGCACGCCGCCGACGTTTGGGGTAGCCGTGTTTGCCGCGCTGTTTATCTTTGCTTGCATCGCTTTCGGCGTCTTTATTGCCATTGTCGTCGTGGTCAGCGTGTGCAGCAGGCTCGAGGATTCTCAGTGGACCCTGAGCGGCCCTCCCCCCGGTCCGATGAGGGCTCTCGCCCGCCGCATGGTGGGCTTCCACGCGAGGGACTTCAAGTGGCACACCCGGGGCGTCGACTGGCCAGAGCCTGCGACTCCCGACCGGGACCTGGCTCGCGAAGGCACGCCGACGTACGAGGAAGTTCGGCCGCCGTCGGCCGAGCCTAAGTGGCCAACGTCGGCGCCCATGTAATGGCGCCAGGCGCCGGGATCGTAGGGCGGCAGGCTGTCGGCCGGTCCTGACCTGTTCTGCCGCCTGTCAGGACCAGGCCGTGCAACAATCGCACGTGCCCGAAACTGACCTCCGTGTCGACCCGCTGACCGGCGCCCACGTAGTTGTCACTCCCTGGCGACAGCACCGGCCTAACCGGCCAGATGGTTTGTGCCCGTTCTGCCCGGGCGGGCTGGAGGCACCCGAGCCATATGACGTCCTCCACATTCCGAATCGGTGGCCCGGCCTGGCCAACGGGTGCCACGAAGTGGTCCTGCATGGCCCGGAGCACGATTCTTCCTTCCCGATTCTGGGCGAATGCAGGTCGGCCCGGGTCGTCGAGCTATGGTCCGCGCGCACCGCGGCACTCGGATCACGCGAGGACGTCTCTTATGTGTTTGTGTTCGAGAATCGCGGACGGCAGATCGGCACCACCATCGACCATCCGCACAGCCAGATCATGGCCTTTGCCGAGATCCCTCCCATCCCGAAATCCGAGCTCTCGAAGGGTTATTGCGACCTGTGCAGAGAATCCGACGACGGGCTGGTGGTCACCCGTCACTCGGGCTGGCGGACCAGCGTGCCGTGGGCGCCCTCGTGGCCGTACGAGATGCTGCTGTACCCGCACAGCCACGTCGCCGATCTGCCCGCGGCGGGCCCGCGGCTGCGCGCGGGCTTGGGCGCGATTTTGGTGGACACCCTGGCCCGCTTGGAAGGCCTCTTCGGGCGCGGTGCTCCCTACATGCTGTGGATACATCAGCGGCCGGCCGTCGGGGACGACTGGCCCGCCGCGCACCTCCACGTGCACCTGGCCCCCGTGCTGCGCGCGCCCGGGGTAAGCCGGCACCTGGCCGCCGCGGAGCTGGGCGCGGGCGTCTTCTTCGACCCGGTGGATCCGTATGAGGCCGCCACACAACTGAGATCGGCGTTGGACAGCGTCGGCATCACGTCCGGCGCGTGACCGGGGCGCCGAGCGTGCGGAAATGCCCCTGGCCGCGGCGAGCACATCCGGGACGAACTGCGGCGCGTCGACCGGCCCCTGCCACCAGGTTTCAGTCCCTAGCACCACTGCCCGTTCGGGATAATTTAAATTCTTTTTCCTGAACGGACCGTGGTGCAGGCCCGCGAAATCCGAGGCTGGCAAAGGCTCACCACCAATGGCAGCGGGCTCTGGACGCTAGCCGCAGCGGGCGCATGCGCCTCCACCATGCGGTCAGGACGGCGTGAACGGACGCGGTCATCGGCGCGGGGCGGGCGCTGGCCGGCACCAGCGAGGAGCCGGCCGAGCTGGGGCCGGGGGACTGTATTGCCTATGCTGGCGGCATTCCGCACATCTGCGATGCCCTCGAGCCGGGATCCACAGAGGTCATGGCCCTCGAGCGCGTGCAGGAAGGGGTCCAGAATGCCGCACCGGTTCCCGGCCCTGACCGCTGCCCCCGCGCGGGGTGAGGGACGGCTGTGGCTGGCCGGCGCCCGGCTGTTCGACGGCACCGGCGGCCCGGTTCGCGACGGCGCCGCGGTCCTGGTCGAGGACGGGGTGATCCGACGGGTTGGCAGCGCCTCCGAGCCGTGCCCCGAGGGCGCCCGGCAGCTAGACCTGCAGCAGCGCACGCTCATGCCGGGCCTGATCGAGACTCATACGCACATCCTGCCCGGCACCCACACCCCGGCGACCCTGCGCGGCGCCGAGGCCATCCTGCCCGGGACCGCGGCGCACTTTCTGCAGGCCGAGCTGCGCCAGTTCCTGCGCATGGGCATCACCACGGTGCGGTTCACCGGCGCCCAGGGCGAGTGGCTCCAGGAAGCCCGCCAGGCCATGCGCTACGGCGCATTCCGGGGGCCCCGCCTGCTGACTTGCGGCAAGATCATCTCGGCCACGGCACCTGGCGGCCGGTTCTACGGGACCATGTACCGCGAGGCAGATGGGCCCGACGACATGCGGCG
>JASHYW010000436.1 GCA_030042885.1 Streptosporangiaceae bacterium
AGCGACAGCGTGAAGTTCTGATACTTGGTGAGCAGGATCACGGACAAGGTGGTCAGCAACGCGGAGACCATCAGGCTGGAAACGGACACCAGGCCAAGGCCGCGGTAGTAGATGAACGAGTAGATGACCACCAGCGCCAGCCCGATCGCGGCGGCAAGCAGGCCGGCGTCAAGCTGATTCCGGCCCAGGGTCGGTGAAACCGACTGGACGCTCTGCGGGGTGAGCTTGAGCGGCAGCGACCCGTACTTCAGCACGTTCTGCAGCTGCGTGGCCTGGGCCTGGGTAAAGCTGCCGGTGATCTGCGCGTTTCCGCCGGGGACGGCGCTGAGGGTCTCCGGCGCGGACACGACGTTGCCATCCAGGACGATCGCTATCTGGTCAAGGACCACATCGTCCTCGTCGCCGGCCTGTGCCCCGGAATAGTACTTGTCGTACTGAGATGTGGTCAGCGCGCCGAACGCCGAGGTACCCGCGTTGTTGAACGTCAGGATGACCTGCCACTGGTTGCTGGTGGTCGACAGCTCGGCGGTGGCGTTGGTGACGTCCTCGCCGAGCACCTTGGCCACGTCCAGCGCGTACTTGCCCCCGCTGCTGTCGCAGGAGACGATCTGCGCGTCCGGGTTATCCCAGTCTGAAGACTGCGTGTACCCGACCTGGGCCTTCCAGACGGTGTCGCTTTCCCCGGGCTTGCAGGTCAGCTTGTTGAACAGCGCGAGCACGTCCGGCTTGACCAGGCTGGAGTCGCCGTACACCGTGCTGGCGGTGGACGGGGAGGGGGATGGGCTCGGGCTCGCGCTGGCCGACGCGGATGCCTTGGGCTTGGCGGTGCCGGTGGCGCTGGGACTGGCGCTGGCGCGGGCGTCCGGGACGATCTTGGCCGAGGTCTTCGCCGTGCTGGTGGCGCTGGGCGAGGGGGTGGCTTTCGCCGAGGGACTCGCGCTCGCGGAGGGGCTGGCGCTGGCCGACGGGCTCGCCGACGCCGCGGGCGTCGCGGTGCTTTGGTAGGCCTGGTAGAGGAGCACCTGCCTGAACCTGAGCAGGGCGGTCGTGCTGACCAGAGCCACGGTCTGCTGCGTGGTCTTCCCCGGGACCGACACGGTGATGATGTCGTTGCCCTGCGTCTGCACCGTCGCGCCGGAGTTACCGGTCCCGTTTACCCGCGATGTGATGATGGAGGTGGCCTCGTTCAGCTCGCCGGACGAAGGGGTCCCGCCGGTTGGCGTCGTGGCGAGCATCGTCACCTGGGTGCCGCTGGACAGGTCAAGTCCGAGGCCGATCCGGAAATCCTTGTGCCACTGGCTCGGGCTGAACAGGTTCCCGCCGACGATGCCCAGCAGCATAATGACGATGAGCGCCGCGAGCGCCGCGAGCGCCCGCCCCGGATGCGGGGCGGTCTTCGTTGGGGTTGCCACTTCTCCGCCTGTCTTAGATCAGTCGTTGCCCGTAGAACCCTCAGGCCAGCCCACGGCTCAGAACGCGTTGCCCGACCCAGTCAGGCCGTCGTGCGAATCGGCCAGGCCCTTGGCCGCCGACTCGGCGTCCTCGTGGGCATCGGTGGGCTCGTCGTCCTCCGGGATGTCGTCCTCGGCGTATCCGTCGTGGGTGTCCTCGGCGTATCCGTCGTGAATGTCCTCGGCGGTCTCGCTGGTCTCGGCCTCTCCGGGGGCGATGACCTCCATGATGGCGCGCTTCATGTAGCGGACCTCAACGCCGGGCGCGACCTCGAGGATCACGTCGTCGCCGTCCACCGCGGACACCGTGGCGTACATCCCGGCCGTGGTGCGCACCCGGGCGCCGGGGGTGACGGCGTTCTGCTGCTGCTGGACCTGCTGCCGGCGGCGCTGCTGCGGCCTGATCATCAGGAAGTAGAAGCCGATGAAGACGAGTGCGATCAGCAGCAGGAACGTAAAGGAGCTACTGCCTGACGACTTGGACGCCGCCGCGGCGGCTGCTGTAATATCCCCCATGACCGGGGCATCCTTCCAGTTGGTTCTGCGTGCGTGGTCGCGGCGAAGGCCAACGGCCAACTGCCGAAGTTTAGCCGTGCTTTGACCGCGCACCAACAGGCTACGAGGTTTTGCCGGCGATCGTGACCTCGGCGCGATCTGTGTGGCACAAGTGAAACAGGATTAGTCAAACAGGGTGGGCGATTCGGCCAGGGCAGGCGGAGGCGTGAGGCCGAGATGGGCCCAGCCGGCGGCGGTGGCCACCCGGCCGCGCGGGGTCCGCGCGAGCAGCCCGCACCGGACCAGGAACGGCTCGGCCACCACCTCGACGGTCTCCGCCTCTTCCCCCAGCGCCACCGCGAGCGTGGACAGGCCGACCGGCCCGCCGCCGAACCGGCGGACCACCGCGTCCAGCACACCCCGGTCAAGACGGTCCAGGCCGTGTTCGTCCACCTCGTAGAGCTCGAGCGCGGTCCGGGCGATCTCCCTCGTGACGACGCCGTCCGCACGGACTTCAGCGTAGTCGCGGACCCGGCGCAGCAGCCGGTTCGCGATCCGCGGCGTGCCGCGCGACCGGGCGGACAGCTCGGCCGCGCCCTCGTCGGTGAGCGTCACCCCCAGCAGCCCGGCGGACCTTCGGATGATGTGCCCGAGCTCGTCCGGGGCGTAGAAGTCCAGGTGCGCGGTGAACCCGAACCGGTCCCGGAGCGGCGCAGGCAGCAGCCCGGCCCGCGTAGTCGCCCCGACCAGGGTGAAGGGCGCGATCTTCAGCGGTATGGCGGTCGCGCCCGGCCCCTTGCCGATCACCACGTCGACCCGGAAATCCTCCATGGCCAGGTAGAGCATCTCCTCGGCGGGCCTGGCCAGGCGATGGATCTCGTCGATGAAGACCACTTCGCCCTCGCTGAGCGTGGACAGGACTGCAGCCAGGTCACCGGACCGCTCGATCGCCGGCCCGCTGGTAATGCGCAGCGGCGCCCCCAGTTCGGCGGCCACGATCATCGCGATCGTGGTCTTGCCCAGGCCGGGCGGGCCGCACAGCAGCAGGTGGTCCGGCGGGCGGCCGCGGCGCAGCGCGCTGGTCAGGATCAGCGCCAGCTGCTCGCGGACCCGGGCCTGCCCGGTGAACTCGGTGAGCCGCTTGGGACGCAGCGCGCTTTCGATGGCGCGCTCGTCGGCGTCCGCCAGCTCAGCGTCTACAGTGCTTGTCCCGCTCGCCTCCGGGGCCCCACCCACCTCCCCATCCCCATTCACTCGCCGCCTTACTGATCTGGCCGCCTGCGGCGGCGGGCCCTCGTCGCTTAGGCTCTCCGGTCCAGGCGGCACCGCGCCCATTTGGCTCGCGGGGTCTGTCCAGGCGCCGTCGCCCCGCCCGCCTCCCCTTTCCCCCTTCACTGGCTCGCTCATTGCCTGCTGAGCTTGCCCAGCGCGGCCCGCAGCACGATGGCCACGTCCACCGCCGCGTCGTCGCCGTTGATGACGCCCTCGTCCTCCAGGGCCGCGATCGCCTGGTCGGCGTCACGGGCCGACCAGCCCAGGTTCACCAGGCCGGACTGCACCTGGTCCCGCCACAGCGGCGGCTGCCGCGAGGGCCTGGCGCCCGGCAGGCCGTCGGCGGCTTCTCCTGGCGGCCCGAGCCGGTCCTTCAGCTCGAGGACGATCCGCTGTGCGCCCTTCCTGCCGATGCCGGGGACCATGGTCAGCGCGCCGAGGTCCTCGGTCGAGACGGCGCGGCGCAGCGCGTCGGGCGTGTGGACCGCGAGCATGGCCAGCGCCAGCCGCGGGCCGACGCCGCTGGCTGTCTGCAGGAGCTCGAAGACGTTGCGTTCGTCGTCGGAGCAGAAGCCGTACAGGGTCAGCGAATCTTCCCTGACCACCAGGGACGTCGCCACCTGCGCATGCTCCCCCGGCCTGAGTGTGGCCAGGGTCCCCGGGGTGCACTGCACCCGGATCCCGACGCCGCCGACTTCGATGACCGCACCGTCGGGCGCCACCCCCGCGACGGTTCCGCGCACATGAGCGATCACGCCCTACCTCCTCCTCGAGCCGCCGCGGGGCTGGCTTGTGCGGCTGCCGCCGCGGGCCGCAGCCCGGCGCTCATCGGTGCACCGCCGCGCCACAGATGACAGATCGCCAGTGCCAGGGCGTCCGCCGCGTCCGCGGGGCGCGGCGGCTCGGTGATCCGCAAAAGCTTCATCACCATCGCGGTGACCTGCTCCTTGCCCGCCCGGCCGTTCCCGGTCACCGCCGCCTTGACCTCGCTGGGCGTATGCAGGGCGACCGGCAGCCCCCGGCGCGCCGCGGACGCGATCGCGATCGCGCCCGCCTGGGCCGTGCCCATCACCGTGCGCACGTTCTGCTGGCTGAAGACCCGTTCCACGGCCACCGCGTCGGGCCGGCAGGCGTCCAGCCAGGTCTCGATCTCGGTCTCGATGGCCA
>JASHYW010000437.1 GCA_030042885.1 Streptosporangiaceae bacterium
TTGAGGATCTCGATCGTGTGCGAGATCGTGGGCTCCGCCACCTGGATGGGCTGGAACCTGCGCTCCAGCGCGGCGTCCTTCTCCAGGTACTTGCGGTACTCATCGAGCGTGGTGGCCCCGATGGTCTGCAGCTCGCCGCGAGCCAGCATGGGCTTGAGGATCGAGGCCGCGTCGATCGCGCCTTCGGCCGCGCCCGCCCCGACGAGCGTGTGTATCTCGTCGATGAACAGGATGATGTCGCCCCGGGTGCGGATTTCCTTGAGCACCTTCTTGAGCCGCTCTTCGAAATCACCGCGGTATCGCGACCCTGCCACCAGGGCGCCGAGATCCAGCGTGTACAGCTGCTTGTCCTTGATGGTCTCGGGCACCTCGCCCTTGACGATCTTCTGCGCCAGGCCCTCGACGACCGCTGTCTTGCCCACGCCAGGCGCGCCCACCAGCACCGGGTTGTTCTTGGTCCGGCGGGAGAGCACCTGCATGACGCGCTCGATCTCCTTCTCCCGGCCGATGACCGGGTCGAGCTTGCCCTCGCGCGCGCCCTGGGTCAGGTTCCGGCCGAACTGGTCAAGGACCAGGGACGTGGACGGCGCGGATTCCGGGGCGGTCCCGGACGGGGCGGGCTCCTTGCCCTGGTATCCGTGCAGCAGCTGGATCACCTGCTGCCGCACCCGGTTCAGGTCGGCGCCCAGCTTGACCAGCACCTGCGCGGCGACGCCGTCACCCTCGCGGATCAGGCCGAGCAGGATGTGCTCGGTGCCGATGTAGTTGTGGCCGAGCTGCAGCGCCTCGCGCAGCGACAGCTCGAGCACCTTCTTGGCCCGCGGCGTGAACGGGATGTGCCCCGATGGCGCCTGCTGGCCCTGGCCGATGATTTCCTCGACCTGCTGCCGGACGGCATCGAGGCTGATCCCCAGCGATTCGAGCGCCTTGGCCGCCACGCCCTCGCCCTCATGGATGAGGCCGAGCAGGATGTGCTCCGTGCCGATGTAGTTGTGATTGAGCATCCTGGCTTCCTCTTGCGCCAGGACAACAACCCGCCGCGCTCTGTCGGTAAACCTCTCGAACATCTCGTCGCTCTCCTCACAGCACGGGGGTCAGCTCCGGCCGGATACGGTCGGCCCTACCTTGCTTACTCCGCATAGTAGCCGCGTGTCCACGCTCACACTCCCAGCGCGTACCCGCGGTTTCCTTCTCTTAATGCGAGTATGCGCCTCGCACGACGAGACCTTCCCTGGACACGGGCTGTTCATCCTCGAACAACTCACCGGATGAGACCTGATGTTCCCCGGTACGCCGCAAGCGAACGGCCCCCGGAGCGAGCCGAAGGGCCGCGCGCCGCCTGGGCTGCCCCCCGCGAGCCAAAGGGGCGCGGTGCCGACTGGACCGTCCCCGCGAGCCAAAGGGGCGCGGTGCGGCCTGGACCGAGGAGCGTAAGCGACGAGGGAAGGTGGTACCTCAAAAGCGCCCCGGAGGCGAGCGGGACGACAGAGCGAGCGGGACGACAGAGCGAGCGGGAAAACAGAGCACCGCAGGCCTCCGGCGGTCTTGGCCGCCTCGCCGGGCCAGCGGTGCGATCTGATCGCCCCGGGCCCGCGGGCCCGGGGCGGTACTGCATGAGGTGCCTGAGGAGTCGCTCGTCACAGGGCGAAGAACCCGGGAGAACGCCAGAAACTCGCGAACTCCGGAGCGTGCGTGCTAGTGCGCGGCTTCGTACTCCGCGACGATGTTCGCCGGAATGCGCCCGCGCTCATTGACCTTGTATCCGCGCTGCTTCGCCCAGGCCCTGATTTGAGCGCTGCGCTCGCGGCCGGGGCCGGTGCGCGTCCTGCGGCGCCTAGCCGGTGCACTTGCTTTGCGCGCGTGCTCCACATAGTGGGCCAGCTCTTTACGGAGCTTGCCGGCGTTGCCGGAACTCAGGTCGATCTCATACAAGGTGCCATCGAGTCCAAACGTCACGGTCTCTGTCGCCTCGGTCCCATCCAGATCGTCGACGAGAAGCACCTGCACCTTCTGTGCCATCGATTCAGCCCTTCTGACGGAGCAACCTATTTCGGATACTGAAGATATACCCAATCGCTTGGATTTGACAATTCAACATCTAGTGATTCGCGATTTGCGGCGGCAGCGCAGCCGCCGGGCGGGATCCCTGGAGCTAGCAACTCTCCGTAATCAGGTCATTCAAGCTCGTTAGCATCACGGTGCCGAGAAGATGCGCCAGTGAGCTGTTCAGTCAGTTCGGCTAGTTGCGCCAGCCGGATAAAACCCGTCGTTAGCCGAAAATATCAAGACCGGTGATCACGCGACCGGCGCCTGGCGTTCCTGGCCGAGCGGCGCTTCGGGGCCATCTCCCGGCGCAGCAACATCGCCAGGCCGATGATGAACGCCACGCAAACTACCAGCGGGGGAGTCAGCGCCGCGAGGTCCTGCCACATAGCGGCATCCTCTCTGCCAGCCATGGCGGGCGATGCTCCCGCTGGGCTTGTATCGTCTCGTGCGCAACGCCGATGCTCATTTCCCCCGGTCCGGAGAGAGACGCAACAGCATGCGGGTGTTGCCGAGAGTGTTGGGCTTTACTCGCTCCAGGTCGAGAAACTCAGCCACACCCTCGTCATAGGAACGCAATAGCTCCGAGTACACCTCTGTGGCCACGGGAGTACCGCTGATGGGCTGGAATCCATGGCAGGCGAAGAAGTCAACCGCGAAAGTCAAGACGAACACTCGGTCCACTCCCAGCACACGGGCCCGGTCAAGCAACGCATCGACGATCCGGTGGCCGATACCGAGCCCTTGGTGGGCGGCCCGAACCGCAACCGTCCTGATCTCCGCGAGATCCTCCCACATGACATGCAATGCGCCACAACCCGCCAACACGGTGTCATCAGCCAGTTCTGCCACGCAGAACTCCTGGATGTCCTCATAGAGCGTGACAGTTGCCTTACTCAGCAAACGCCCGGACTCGACATTCGAGTCGATCAGCTTCCGGATCGTGGGCACGTCGCGGGTGCGCGCGGGCCTGATCGTGTATGCCATAGCGCCGTCCACGATAGCCGCTGCGCGGCCGGGCAGGCACGAGCGGCCTGAGCCGCCGCCGGGATAAACTTCCGCCGAGTCGGTTGGCAGCGGACCATGATTCCAATATCGTGCATCGCTGTGCCCAAACTGAGCGGAGCCGCATGCCTCGCCGCCGCGACGGCCGTGGCCGCTCTGCTGGCTCCGGCGGTCGCCAGCGTGGCGCAGACCACCGCGCCGATCCCCAGCCTGACCACCTTGGTGGCGGAGGCGAAACAGCTCGAATTCCAGATCAACGCCCTGAGTGAGCAGTACGACGGGCTCCGCATCCAGCTCAGCCAGGCGCAGGCCGACGAGCAGATCGCGGATAAGGCCATCGCCAGGGACACCGCGGCGCTGGCCATCGGTCAGCAGGCCGTGGCGCAACTGGCCGCGGAGAACTACATGTACGCCGGGCTCGACCCGGCGCTGCAGGCGCTCACGGCCGGTAACCCGCAGCAGTTCCTCAGCCAGGCGTCCACCATCACCGAACTCGATCAGTCAGGCGGCGACCTGGTCAGCATGCTGAGCAGCGAACAGGACCAGGCGCTGCGGGACCGGCAGACGGCCGCCCAGCAGCTCGCCGCGGCAGAGGCGCTGCAGGCCCAGATGAACGCCAAGAAGGAAGCCATCGACAGCAAGATCGATCAAGTCAATAGCGCGGCGATGAAGCAGGCGATGGCGATTTTCGACCAGACCGGGCAGTATCCGGACATTACAATTCCGACCGCGAACACGGTCGGGGCCCAGGCTTTGCAGGCCGCGTTGACCAGGATTGGTGATCCGTACGAGTGGGGAGCGGCCGGACCCGACGCATTCGACTGCTCTGGGCTGGTGGTGTGGGCATTCGCGCAAGTGGGCATCGCGCTTCCGCATTACACCGGAGATCTGTGGAACTCCGGCGTGCATATACCGCGCGACGATCTGGAGCCGGGTGACCTCGTCTTCTTCTTCCCCGACATCAGCCACGTGGGGATTTACATCGGGGACGGGCTGATGGTCGACGCCCCCGACTTCGGCGAAACGGTGCGCGTCGACCCCGTCTACTGGGCCGACTACGACGGCGCGGTGCGGATCGGCTGAGCGGGCGGCACCCGGGCGGCGGCCCGGCTACCCGGCGCTGCGGAAAGATTCCGCGTGCCCGGTGTTCCGCTCATAGACCAGCCGCAGGCCTATCAGGGTCAGCCACGGTTCGTAGGCGTCAATCACGCTAACCTCTTCGATGACCAGCGGCGCCAGGCCGCCGGTGGCGATTATGGTAACGGCGTCCGGGTCATCAGGGGAAAGTTCGCGCGCCATCCGGCTCGCAATTCCCTCCACCTGTGCGGCGAACCCGTAGATGATGCCGGATTGCAGCGCCTCGACGGTGTTCTTGCCGACCACGTGCGGCGGCCTGGTCAGTTCGACCTTCAGAAGCTGCGCGGCTCGTCGTGACAAGGCGTCCACGGATATCTCGATTCCGGGGGCGAGCGCTCCGCCGATGAACTCCCCGCGCGCGCTCACCGCGTCGAAGTTCGTCGAGGTCCCGAAATCCACCACGATCGCCGGGCCGCCATAAAGGTGCACCGCCGCCAGCGAGTTCATGATCCGGTCGCTGCCCACTTCCTTCGGGTTATCCGTCCGGACCGGCACGCCCGTTTTTACCCCCGGCTCCACGATGATGGTGGTCAGGTCACCGTAATAGCGCTCGCACATCTCCCTCATCTCGTGCAGCACCGACGGGACCGTCGAGCACAGCGAGATTCCGTGGATTTCGCTCTCGGCAAAGGCGCCGCTGCGGGCGAGCAAGCCGTGCAGCACCACGGCGAGTTCGTCCGCGGTCCGGTCGGGGACCGTGGCGATCCGCCAATGGTCGATCACCCGGTCCTGCTCGAATACGCCGAGCACGGTATTGGTGTTCCCGATGTCAATGGTCAGCAGCATCATGCGAATGCCCTTCAGTATTCCGGCTATCAGGGATCGCGCCCAGCACGACAGGCAGGTTATCGATCAGCCTGGTGCCGCCCGCGGTGGCCGCCGCCACGATCACCGCCGGGCCCGCCTGACCGGGCTGGACCTCGGTGAACGTGTGCGGGTCGACCA